>JACCUU010000236.1 GCA_013811645.1 Actinomycetota bacterium
CGACGCGTCTACTTGATGAGCGCTGATGCGGCTGTCGTCGAGATCGTCCGCCACCGCCTTCGGCCGAGCCGGGTCGTAATCGGCGAGCGCACAATGCTCGAAGAACGAGCGGCGAACTGCGATGGCGGCGAAGGCGGCGCCCACACCGCCGGTTCCGACGACGAGGATTCTCACGGCAGCGCGGTTCTACCTGAGCGCGGCCTCGGATGCCCGCGTATCACTGTTCCGGCGTTGTACGCTCACGCCGGATTCGGCGAACGGAGGTCGGCTGTGAGCGTTTCGGTGACCCAGGTGAAGCAGTTCATCGGCGGCGAGTGGATGGACTCGTCGAGCGGCGAGACGATGGAGGTGTTGAACCCGGCGACCGGCGAGGTCATCGCCGAGGTACCAGCCGCGACCGCGAAAGACGTCGAGAAGGCCGTCGAAGCCGCGAAGAAAGCGTGGAGCGAGTGGCGGTCGAAGACGCCGAAGGACCGGATGGAGCTCCTGCTCGCGCTTGCGGACGTCATCGACGAGAACGCGGAGGAGCTCGCGCGGCTCGAGTCCCAGAATGTCGGGAAGCCGTGGTGGGTCGCGAAGGACGAGCCACCGGCGATGTCGGACAACCTCCGCTTCTTCGCCGGGGCGGCCCGGAACCTCGAAGGGAAGTCGGCTGCGGAGTACGTCGAGGGGTACACCTCGATGCTCCGCCGCGAGCCGCTCGGCATCGTCGCCGGTATCTGCCCCTGGAACTACCCCTTGTACATGGCGATGTGGAAGATCGGGCCGGCGCTCGCGGCCGGCAACGTCCAGATCATGAAGCCGGCCGAGCAGACGCCGATGACGCTACTTCGCTTCGCCGAGCTGGCGCAGGAAGTCATCCCGCCAGGCGTCCTGCAAGTCGTCACCGGCGAGGGCATCCCGGCGGGTGACGCGCTCGTGCGTCACCCGGACATCCGCCTGGTCTCGCTGACGGGTGACACGGCGACGGGGAAGATCATCGCCAAGAACGCCGCCGACACGGTCAAGCGCCTGCATCTCGAGCTCGGAGGCAAGGCGCCGATGGTCGTGCTCGACGATGCGGATCCGGACACCGTCGCGGAGGCGATCAAGATCGGAGGGTTCTTCAACTCCGGCCAGGACTGCACGGCATCGTCGCGGATCCTGGTCAGCGACGGGATCTACGACGACGTCCTCTCCAAGACGGTTGGCGCGGTCGACTCCATGACCGTCGGCGATCCGGCGTCGGACGACGAGATCGAGATGGGGCCGGTGATCTCGCAGGAACAGCAGCAGCGCGTGCTCGGCTTCCTCGAGCGCGCGACCGATGCGAAGGCGACGATCGTCACGGGCGGTGGCACGGTCGGGGAACGGGGCTTCTTCATCTCACCCACGATCGTCACCGACGTCGCTCAGGACGCCGACATCGTGCAGAACGAGGTCTTCGGCCCGGTCGTCACCGTGCAACCGTTCTCCTCCGACGAGGACGCGATCGCAATGGCCAACGGCGTGCGCTACGGGCTCGCCGCCTCGGTGTTCTCCGAGAACGTCGGCCGAGCGATGAAGGTCGCCGCACAGCTCGACTTCGGCACCGTCTGGATCAACGAGCACCTCTTCCCGCTCACGCCCGAGATGCCGCACGGCGGCTTCAAGGAGTCGGGCTACGGGAAGGACATGTCGCTCTACTCGATGGAGGAGTACACCCGCATCAAGCACGTCGTGGTGAAGCTCGCTCAGTGAGCTCGGCCGGACAACCTCGGACCGGTGAGCCGGCCGGGCTCAGGCTCGAGCAGGACGCGATCGGCTTTCGCGAAGCCCTGGCGGTAGGGCTCGCGTCGACGGCGCCGGCGTACTCGCTCGCCGCCGTGATCGGCACGGTCACCGTCGTCGTCGGCTTCGCGAGCGAGCGCCCGCTCACAGGGTTGATGCTCGGCTCGGTGCCGCACAAGCTCGTCCACCGCTCGAGCGTTCCCGTGTTCATCGTCCCACTGCCCGACGGATGAGCACGGCTTCTGCGGCGCAAACCGACGTGCGGCTCGAGCAGGTCGTCAAGCGCTTCGACGGAACGGCCGCGGTTGACGGAATCTCGCTGGAGATCCCGCGCGGCTCGTTCTTCGCGCTGCTCGGCCCGTCCGGGTGCGGAAAGACGACGACGCTGCGCATGATCGGCGGCTTCGAGGAGCCGGACGAGGGCCGGATCTTCCTCGGCGAGCAGAACGTGGTCGGCTTGCCACCGTACAAGCGCGACGTCAACACCGTTTTCCAGAGCTACG
>JACCUU010000047.1 GCA_013811645.1 Actinomycetota bacterium
GCGAGCCCGTCGAGCCCGAGCGCTACCTCGAGTGGATCGTGGAGCAGGACGTCGATCGGCTCCTCGGCTCGCTGAACAGGATCTCGGTGCGCCCGGGCGACACCATCTACGTGCCGGCCGGGGTGCCCCACGCGCTCGGGGCGGGAGTGCTCATCGCCGAGCTCCAGGAGCCGACCGACTTCTCGCTCCTCTGCGAGTGGCGCGGCTATCCCGTCCAGGCCGAGGACAGCCACCTGGGCCTCGGCTGGAACGTCGCGGTGCGCGCGCTCGATCTGGGCGTGCACGAGCCGGTCCGTGGTCTACCGGACGAGGCCAGGTCCTTCTTCTGGGCCGACCGGCTGGTCGAGGCAAGCGGGCGGTTCGCGGTCCTGCTCGTCGTCGACGGCGAGGGGACGATCGACGGCGCTCCGGCGCGTGGTGGCGCGGCCTTCGCCGTTCCCGCCGCCGCCAAACCCATTCGGGTCGAAGGCGACGTCAAGGTGCTCCGCTGTCTCGGCCCCGACCCGCGGGGCTAGTCGACAGCCGGCTCGTGGAAGAACGGCTCTCCCGGTCGCGCGTAGCGCCGGCATGCGTCGAGGTCCGGCTCGGCGCCGATCCCCGGGGCATCGGGCAGCGCGACGTACCCGTCCGCGATCACCGGCCGGTCGAGCGTCACGAGGTCGTCGAAGAACGGCACCGACGCCGCATGCCACTCGAGCGCTAGAAAGTTCGGAATCGACGCGCAGACGTGCGCCGAGGCGAGCGTGCCGATCGGCCCGGCGATGTTGTGCGGCGCGAGCGGTCGAGAGTGGACGTCGGCGTACGCGGCGATCCGTCGTGTGTCGCTGAGGCCGCCGACCTTCTGGATGTCGGGTGCGAGGATGTCGACGCCGCCGCGGTCGATCAGCGCCGCGAAGCCGTCGAGCCGGTAGAGATTTTCGCCGGTGCAGATCGGCGTCGTCGTCCGCTCCGAGATGCGCGCAACCGCTTCGAGGTCCTGCGGAGGGGTCGGGTCCTCCAGCCAGAGCAGCGGCAGGTGCTCGAGCGCCCGCGCGAGCCGGAGTGCATCTGCCGGCGCGTAGCGCCAGTGCAGGTCGAACGCTACCTCGGCTCGACCAGAAACCGCCCCCACCGTCGCTTCGGCGAGAGCGACCTGTCTTTCGAGCTGCGCGGCCGAGATCGTGCGCGCGTACAGATCCTCGTGCGGCAGCAGCGGCAGGTCGAGGTCGAACTTCAGCGCCGTGAAGCCACGGTCTGCCATCTCGCGGGCACGCGCCGCGTAGGCGTCGGGCGTGTAGACGTCCGCCGCTTCCGCGGGTGCCCAGTGGACTTCCGGGAATGCGTCCTGGAGGTCTGTCGAGGGACTTTCCATCCAGGGCAGCTGTCGCGAGACGAGCGTCGCGCCGTAGCTCGTCAGCGCCTCCCCTGCGTGGCAGTCCGCGTAGATACGGACGCGCTCGCGGAAGCGGCCGCCGAAGAGCTGCCAGAGCGGGACATCGAGCGAGCGCGCGGCCAGATCCCAGAGCGCCGCCTCGATTCCCGAGATCGCGTGGTACACGGTGCCACCGCTCGACACGTGGGCGGTCGCGAGGTAGAGCTTGCGCACGAGCGGCTCGACCTGGCGTGCATCCTCGCCGTCGAGGAGCAATGCGAGCTCGCGGATCGTCTGAACAAGCCCCGGGGCACAGAACGCCTCGCCCCAGCCGCACACACTCTCGTCGCTCTCGACGCGGACGATCGTCCAGTCGTAGTTCGCCTCGATGACGGCGGTCGTGATGCTCGCGATTCGCATCAGACGGCGTGTTCGAGGACGATCTTGGCAACGACGCCACGGCGGTCGTCCATCAGCGCGAACGCGTCCTCGAACCGCTCGAGCGGGTAGCGGTGGGTGACGATCGGGTCGAGCTCGACGAGCCGCTCTCGGAGGAGGCCGACCATCCGCGCCCAGGCCGCCGTCGTGTAGCCGACGCTGCCGAAGACGGAGAGGTCGCGAAGCGCGATGCGGTCGGCCGGCAGGCGCAACTCGTGGCCGTGACCCGCGATCCCGAGCGCGGCAATGCGACCGCCCTCGCGCGCGAGCCTGGTCGAGAGCTCGAACGCCGTGACGGCCCCGGCCGTCTCCACGACGACATCGAGGCCACCTCTGACGAGCTTCCTCGTCTCGACCTCGGCGTCGACCTCGGCGACGTTGACGACGGAGTCCGCGCCGAGTGCGAACGCCAGCTCCAGCTCCTCGTCCCGCACCCCGTAGGCGACGATCGCCGCGGGAGAGCGGAGGCGGACGAGGCGGATGGCGATGGCGCCGAGCGCGCCGATTCCCACCACTCCGACGGTCTCCCCGGGCTCGATCCGCGCACGCTCGAGCGCCTTCAGCACGACTGCGCCCGGCTCCACGAGCACCGCGGCGTCGAACGACACATGATCGGGAAGCAGGTGCACGACACGTGCAGGGACGACGACGAACTCGCCGTAGCCGCCGCTTCGGGTGAAGCCGACGGCGTCGTAGCTCGCGCACAGGTGCGTGTCGCCGACCCGACACCGTGGGCAGCTGAGACAGGCGATGTTGCCCTCGCACACGACACGGGTGCCCGGCTCGAGGCCGATGACGCCCTCCCCCACAGACTCGATCACGCCACTCCACTCGTGGCCCGGAACCACAGGGAAGCGAACCCATCGTGGGTCGAGGGTGCCAGCGGCGATGTCGAGGTCGGTGCGGCAGATGCCAGCTTGGACGCTGCGCACACGAACGTCGCCAGAGCCCGGGGTGGGTGTGTCGACCTCGCGGAGAGCGACGGAGTTCGGCTTTTCGATCACGATGGCTCGCATGGGTTCCGAGCCGAGCCTACGACAGCGAGACCGACGAGTGGTCAAGATGACGGCCATGAGACACGCGCAAGCGCTGACCCTCGTCCGCTTCGTCGTGGAGAACGCCACCGCACCCGTTTCGGTATTCGTCGCCGACGACCACGGGGAGCTCGTCGCCGCCGAGACCATGGACGACGCCGCTCCCGACACGCGACTGAACGCGCAGCGCAAGGCGTATACGGCGGCGCGAAGCGACGCTTGCTCGACTGCCGAGCTCGCCACCAAGGCGCGCGAGGACGCGGCCGAGCGCGCAAGCTTCGATCCCTTTTTCACGTTCTTTCAAGGCGGCGTCGCCGCGTTCGAAGATGGGCGCCGCGTCGGTGCAGTCGGCGTCAGCGGCCTGGCGGGGCCAGAGGACCATGCGCTCGCTCGGAAAGCGATCGAAGCGGCGGGCCTGTCGACCGAGGTCTAGCTCTTTCGTACCCCACTGGGGTCAGGCTTCAGGCTGACGTCCCCATCCACCCCGCTGGGGTAAGGCTTCAGCCTGACCCCGCCTTTAGGTGAGAGCGACGTCATGCACCCGAACGGCGAACGTCCCAACACCGGGGTCAGGCTGCAGCCTGACCCCATCCTCCCGAGGCGTCCAGGCGATCACGCTTGCAATGCGCTCATGACGGCGACGCCCACCGCGATGCCTGCGATGCCGAAGACCTGCAGCCGGCTGAGGCGTTCGCGGAACAGGAAGACGGCCAGGATCGCTGCGATCGCGCCGAACTGCGATGCGAGCACCGCACTGATCGCGATCCCGTGCCGCGCGCCGAGCACGAAGAACACGAACCCGACCACCTCTGCGACGCCGGCAGCGAGTACGAACGGCAGTGCGCGGCGCGTGAGCGTCAGTCGCCCGGCGATGGCCAGCGGCAATGCGATGGCCACGACGCCGATGACACGGGGCGGGAGGATCGCCCATGCGACCGGCAACTCTGTGCCGACGCGGCCCGTCGCGTACAGGCTCACTCCGAACGACAGTGCCGCGGCAGCACCGAAGAGCGCGGCCTCCCGGTCGCGGGTCGAGGACTCCGAGTTCGACGAATCGCGAGTCACCCCGGCCAACACGATCCCGACTGCGATGACGGCGAGCGCAACGCCGGTACCGGGTGCGAGGTGCTCTCCCGCTGCAACCGCAATGAGCGCTGCGATCGCTCCCTCCGTCGAAGCGATCGGTGCAACGACTCCGACCTTCCCGATCCTGACCCCCGTGTACACGAGCAGGAGTCCGGCGCAGTTGCCGATGCCGGCGACGATCAACCAGAGCGTCGCCGTCCCGTCGACATCCGGCACGCCGCGAAACAGAGCCCAAGGAAGCGTCAACACGAGGCCGGTGAGCATCACCCAGGCCAGTACGGCTGGAGCTCCGATCAACCTTGCAGCACGCGTCGCGCAGATCGTGGTGGTAGCCCAGGCGAACGCGGCACCGAT
>JACCUU010000248.1 GCA_013811645.1 Actinomycetota bacterium
GTCTAGGGCGACTCCGAACAGCGGAGGCTTTGCGCGCTCAAGCGACATTCCTGATCACTCGCACAGGCAGCCGCTCGTGCATGACTCGCGGATCTTGCACGTTCGCTCTAGTCGACGACGAGCCGATTACATCTCTCGATCCGGCTCGACGTTCGGCACGGGATGCTCCACCGTGCCGACGTCGTCGCCCGTGACTGCACGAGCCGACGTAGGGTGCAAAGGCGACCGGGTGCAAGATGGCCGCTTCGGACATGCTTCGCCGGGGCGCGTGCAAAGGCACGCCCAGGAAGGTCGGTCGTGGCTAGAGCAGGCGAATGATGTTCGCCGCTCACTGCTCGCGCCGTCGCGTACAGCGCGACGGAAAAGCCGACGACCGCTCCGCCTCCAACGTCTCCTGGCTCTATTCGTGGTGCGGATGCGGCATCGCAACTTGCCATTCGCTTGCCACACGGAGCGGTCGCGGCTGCCGGAGGATCTCACGACGAAGAAGAAACCCGCTGTTTCCAGCGGGTTTTGAGATGGAGCTAGCCAGGCTCGAACTGGCGACCTCCTGGGTGCGATCCAGGCGCTCTCCCAACTGAGCTATAGCCCCGGGCAGGCCGATTGTAGCCAGCTACGGCGACCGATATCGCTAGGGGCCGAACGGGTTGCTCGAGCCGGGAGGCAGCTGATCGGGCGTGGTCCGTGCGTCCGGGCGCGGGCAGATCGCGACGTCCTCGTCAGGCGGGACGACGCGCGGGCGGTCTTGCGCGTGCGGAATCGCGGTGCCGCCGATCAGCATCCCGAGTACCAGCAGCCAGAGAGCGGCTGTCATTCGCGCCCAGATCGGGTACGGCCGCGTTTCCACGCTTCCCGTCGGTGCGGCAATCGCGGGGGTTGCGGCGACCGGGGGTCGCGACCGTGTCTGCGCATGTGCCTGGGTCGGGAGTGCGGCTCGCGCCCGCGCGCCGAGCTCAGGGTCGACGAGCGCGAGCTCGGGGCTGAGCGGCTCTCCCTGCATGGCGTAGGAATTCTCGCTCACCGCGTGCTTCCCTCGTCTCCTGTCACGAGTCAGTGCCGAGGTTTCCACAGCTCCGCAGAGCCATGCGCTTTCCCGTGCACCTGTCGAATCCGGACATCTGGCGTCGCACGGCCGCCGCGATTACCACTGGTACGACACCTACGAAGGGAGGATGCGTGCACGTACGCACTATTGCCGTGGGATTGGTCGCGCTCGGACTGGCCGGTGGGGCCGCAGCGCTGGCCACCGGCTCGGCCACATCGCGGAACCAAGACACGATCACGGCCTGCCAGAAGAAGTATCTGCGCATCGTGAGCGATGCGTCGAAGTGCAAGGTGGGAGAGCGCGTTGTGACCTGGAGCAAGCAAGGACAGGTCGGGCCTGCTGGCCCCGCCGGTCCCGCAGGACCCACGGGCGAGGCCGGCGCAGCGGGCGCGAGGGGGGCAGCCGGACCGGCTGGTGCAGCAGGTCCCGCAGGACCGGCCGGGCCAGCAGGTGCAGTCGGACCAGCCGGCGCAGTAGGCCCGGCTGGCGCCATGGGTCCCGCTGGACCTGCCGGGGCGCGCGGGCCTCAAGGCCCGCCACTCGAGTCGCTGAATGCCCTCGAAGGCTTGGCGTGCACACGGCAGGACGGATCCGCGGGCACGGTCGATGTCTCGACTGGCACAGGAGGGCTCGTCGCGCTCACGTGCGCAGGCGGTGCTCCTCCTCCGCCGCCTCCGCCTCCGCCTCCGACCGGCGGTCTCGTCATCAACGAGATCGACTACGACCAGGTCGGCGCTGACTCGGGCGGGTTCGTCGAGATCGCGAACAGGGCGGCGGCCGCTATCTCGCTGGAGGGCCTGGCGCTCGTTCTCGTGAACGGCGGAGACGGTCAGGAGTACGCTCGGGTCGCGCTCACGGGCTCGCTCGCCGCCGGGGCTTACCTCGCGCTCGACATCGAGGCGCAGAACGGGGCGCCTGACGGCGTTGCGCTGATCGACACCGCATCGAAGGCGCTGCTGGACGCGCTCTCATACGAGGGTGAGATCGCCGCGGCGGTGATCGACGGCCAGACGTACGACCTCGTCGAAGGCGCCGCACTCGATGCGGCTGTCGTCGACTCGAACACGGTCGCCGGCTCGTTGTCGCGGATTCCGAACGGCAGCGACTCGAACAACGCGGCGACGGACTGGGCGTTCACGACAACCCTCACGAAGGGAGCCGCGAACATCGCATCCTCCTAGGGCAATCAGCCTCCCGCGCCTGGCCTCTTGCGCCGGGCGCGGGAGCGTCCCCGGCGGGCGAGCTTCTCGTCGAGCTCGGCGAGCTCGCGCTCGAGCTCGCGGTAACGCTGCCAGCGCTCCGGGGCGAGGCGTCCGTCGCCGAGTGCCGCTTGCACCGCGCAGCCGGGCTCGCTCTCGTGTCCGCAGTCCGTGAAGCGGCACTGAGCCTCGAACGCGGCGATGTCCTCGAATGTCTCTTCGAGCCCGTCGGAGGCAACCCAGAGATGGAGCTCCCGCATGCCCGGGTTGTCCACGATGAGGCCTCCGCCAGGAAGGACGATGAGCTCCCTGCGCGTGGTGGTGTGCCTGCCCGAGCCGTCCGGCCGGACCGAGCCGGTGGCCAGGAGATCCTCGCCGGCGAGGTCGTTGACGAGGGTGGACTTTCCCACGCCGGACGGGCCGAGCAGCGCGGTCGTCACCCCGGGGGCGAGGTACGAGCGGACGTCCTCCAGGCCCGCCCCCGTGCGAACCGACACGCCGTGCACGGGAATCCCGAGCCCCGCCAG
>JACCUU010000261.1 GCA_013811645.1 Actinomycetota bacterium
CGATCGAGAGGCTGTCCGCTCCCTCGAGCAAGATGGTCTCGTCGAGGTCGCGGGCGATCTCGTCTGCTTGCCCGGCGCAACGCGCGAACACCAGTCCTAGGAACGACTGCGAGCGGAGGTCCAATACGCCACGACTCCCGTGGCGGATTCGTCAAGGTGACGAGGGGCTGGGCCCGACTGCGAAGCGAGGCCCTCTCGTCAATTCGCGGTTCACCGGCCTGGTGTGTGGATCTTTGAGTCGTGCGCGCCCAATTCACGTTTCCTTGCGCACGCTCGAGAAGAACGATCATGGGCGCGACAAGCAGCAGGAACAGGGTGAGCGAACTGGGGAGAGAAAACGTGACGACGAGAGTCAGCCACCCGACCACGCGCAGGGCCAGGACGAATCCGCCAGCCCATAACCCGATTCCCGGGAAGAGGCTGCTGGCTCCTATGAGGAGACCGCCACCCGCAACTGGGCTCATCAGGTGGACTTGATCACTTTCTCCGAGCAAGAGAGCACCCAGAATCATGACGAGCACGCACACCGCGCTTGCAGCAATCCTCGCGATGACGATTTTTCGGTCGTCAGCACGATTAACCCACGTTCGCGCATTGGGCTTCGTGAATAGGAATAACGCAGCGAACAACACGAGGTAGGAAACAGCAATCATGGGGAATCAGCCGGCGCCTGCTCGAAGTGGAGGTCCGGCGCCGTGCACCGGGTGATGACTTCTGGACAGCACGAGAACGCGGGGAGGCACGCTTTCGGACTTGCCGCGTGGCGGATGACGTTGCCCGCGAATTCAGCCATGCGTAACCAAGGCTAAGCCACAATGCCTCCATGGCAACCGTCCTCGTCGTCGACGACGAGCCCATCGTGCGCGAGGTCGTCGTTCGCTACCTGGCCCGCGAAGGGCATCAGACCCTCGAGGCAGGGGACGGTGAATCTGCGCGCGCCGCGATCGAGAAGTCCGAGCCCGACCTCGTCGTCCTCGACGTGATGCTGCCCGGAACCGACGGGCTCGAGCTCTGCCGCTGGATTCGCGCGAGCTCCGAGCTGCCGGTAATCATGCTCACAGCCCGTGGCGAAGAGGCCGATCGAATCGTCGGGCTCGAGCTGGGCGCCGACGACTACGTGACCAAGCCATTCTCGCCCCGCGAGCTGGCCGCGCGAGTGCGTAGCGTCCTGCGCCGCTCGGCCCCGGCCGAGGACACGGTGGAGCAGCTGGCGTTCGGGGACGTCGAGCTCGAGCAAGCGACGAGAGAAGCGCGCAAGGCCCGACGAGAGGTGCGCCTCACGGCGAAGGAGTTCGACCTGCTCTGGTTCCTGGCAAGCCATCCGCGCCGCGTCTTCTCTCGCGAGCAGTTGATGGCCAAGGTCTGGGGCTACACGGCCGCGCTCGACACCGGAACGGTGACCGTGCACGTGCGCCGGCTCCGCGAGAAGATCGAAGACCAGCCCTCGAGCCCGCGACACCTGGAGACGGTCTGGGGAGTCGGATACCGGTTGGTTCCGTGATCTCGACCGCTCTCATCGTTGGGCTCGCCACGCTGTCTGTCGGGCTCGTGCTCGCCTATCTGCTCCGCTTGCTGCCGACGGTGCGCCTGCAGCTGGTCGGGCTCGCCTTCCTCGCCGTCCTGCTTCCGCTCGGCGCCGTGCTCGTCTCGGGGTGGGTGATGTTCCACATGGGAGACGACGTCAAGATCCTCGCCGTCACGGCCGCGTCGGCGCTGACCGCGGTCGTTGCGGCGCTCGTGGTCGCGCGCTCGATCGCCGACGCGGTGGATCGCGTGCGGGAAGCGTCTGGAGAGCTCGCGCGTGGGAGCCTGGACGCACGGGCGCCGACCAACGGGCCCGTCGAGGTCGCGGAGCTCGCCCGCACCTTCAACCAGATGGGCGAGAATCTGCAACGGCTGTTCGACTCGCGGCGGGAGCTCGTCGCGTGGGCGAGCCACGATCTCCGGACGCCGCTCGCCAACATGCAAGCGATGCTCGAGGCGCTCGAGGACGGACTCGCCGAGCCGGAGGAGTACGTCCCGGCGCTGCGCGAGCAGGTCGCAGTCCTCACGCAACTCGTGGACGACCTCTTCGAGCTCGCGCGTATCGACGCCGAGGCGCTGACTCTCCAGCTCAGAGAGCTCCCCGTGGCTCCCGTCGTCTCGAGCAGCCTCCGAGGCGTCGAGGCAGAAGCCCGACACCGCCACGTCCGGCTCGCCAGCGACGTCGACGAAGAGCTCACCGCGCGATTCGCACCCGAGAAGGTGGAGCGCGTGCTCATGAATCTGCTCACCAATGCCCTGCGACACACCCCCAGTGACGGAGTGGTCGCGATCCGGGTCGAGTCGCTCGCAGGAGAGGTGCGCGTTGCCGTCGAGGACACCGGCGAGGGGCTCGACGCGGAGGCGCAAGCACGCATGTTCGAGCGCTTCTGGCGTGGAGATCGATCGCGTACGACCCGTGGTGCCGGGCTGGGTCTCGCGATCGCCCGCGGTCTGGTCGAGGCGCATGGCGGGCGGATCTGGGCTGAGGACCGCGAAGGCGGCGGCGCCCGGGTCTGCTTCACCCTGCCGTCCGGCTAAGAACTCGAACCGAAATGAAGGGACCCGCCTCCTGACGACGAAGCAGTCGGCATCCGTCGTCAAGCTGAGGGGGTTGCTGATGGCTCTCGCGCCGTGGATCGTCTCGGACGAGCTCTGGAAGAGGATCGAGCCGTTGCTGCCGAAGGTGGAGCGGCGTTTTCGCTTCCGGCCGCAAGCGGTTGCCTGACCGCGAGGCGCTGCAGGGAATCCTGTTCGTCCTGCACACCGGGATCGCCTGGCGGCATCTGCCGGCAGAGCTCGGCTTTGGCT
>JACCUU010000288.1 GCA_013811645.1 Actinomycetota bacterium
GCTCGAGCGTTCCGCCCCTTGGTCCCTGGTCGCAAGCGTAGGTAGCGAATGATCACGTCGTGTGTCTTGATCTTTATGTGAACGTCGGTAGTCCGGGCCGGCGAGGAGGCAGTACCGGCGGCTCTGACGGTGATGCCGCCACCAGGAGCTGTCTGTCCCGCAACGGTCAGGTAGGGGTTGGTGATCTCCACGACAGACTGGAGTGCGATCGTGCCGCCGACGCCAAAAACGCAGATGCGTGGATTTCTGGCAATCAGACAGCTGCGCAGACTCCCCGGTCCCGCGTCTCGGAGATTGGTGACTTTGATGACGCGTCCGCCCCGGCCGCCGACAGTATTACTTCCAAACCCCTCGGCGATTGGGAAAGCTGCGACGGCTCGGGAACCTGAGGAGTCGCGCAAGAAGTAGCCGCCAGCGACAGCAAGCAAGACGATGAGCGGCAGCATTTTAAATCTAGTTAATTTGAACCAGCCTGCCATCAGTGCTCTCAGCCGCTGAAATGACGCATTGTGGCTTCAAACATCCTACATTCGCCATTCTCTCGCTGGTCGGGCGCCGGGATTCGAGGTCGCGAAACAGAGCGCGATTGTGATGTGCAGCGTACTCGGTCAGGTGACGCTTTCGGCGAGCGTGAACCAACGTTAGTCGTTATCCATCCGGATCGCGGACGAAGCAGATCCGCGAGCCGCCCTCGCGCACCTGGTAGGGCGGGCGCTCTGGTGTGCAGGAAGTCAGCCATGGCTCAATCCTAGATTCTTTGGTCGACCGCCCGGTCGAGCCAGTGAACCCGTGACTCGACCATGCGGATGCCTCCCTCCAGCGAGAGCCGGAACGCGCGCTCCTTGCGCGTTTGACCCGGTGGCTTGGCCTCGATCTCCCGGAGCTCTGCCAGGATCCCTTGCTAGTACGCGCGCTCGCGCTCGAGATGCTCTCGCGCCTCGTCGGGCTCGAGCAGCCAGAGGAAGAACATCCGGAGCAACGCGTCGTTCCGCACGCGCCGGTCGGGTTCCGTCTCGCGCAGCCAGCGGCGAACCTCGGCCAGTCCTGTATCCGTGAGGGCGTAGGTCTTCGACCCCCGGGCCCCGGCCGCCGTCTGCTCGATGAGCTGCTCGGAGAGGAGGCGCCCGAGCTCGGGATAGATCTGGCTGTGACTCGCCGGCCAGGCGTAGGCCAGGGACTGCTCGAAGTGCTTGAGCAGCTCGTAGCCCGAGCGAGGCTGGTCGGCGAGCGCTCCCAGGAGCGCGTGGCGAAGTGACATCTACGTGCAGCTTCTATATGTCAAGCTTGACATGTCAATAGATTCACGAAAGAATCCCAGAGCATGAGGACGTTGTCGTTCAGCCGACCAGCCCGGGTGGCGATCCTCGCGGTGGCAGCTCCGCTCCTGATCCTCGCCCTCGGTCTCGTGGTGAAGCCTGGCTCGGGCCTCGCACACTCGTGTGCGAAGGACAACGAGCTGCGGTTCCGGGCAGTCGACGGCACGACGCTCGTCGGTCACCGCTTCGGCGGGACGAAGCCCGGCAAGCGCACGACCGTCGTCCTCTCGCACATGTCGGTCGGCGACCTCTGCCAGTGGACCCCGTATGCGCGGCGCCTGGCGGCCAAGGGGTTCTTCGTCTTTCCGTTCGACTTTCGGGGGCACGGATCGTCCCCGGGACGCCAGAACCACGCGAGGGCAGCGGCAGACGTCGTCGCCGCGGTGCGTGCGGTGCGGGCGCTCGGCGCCCGGAAGGTCGTCATCGGCGGCGCCTCGCTCGGGGGCATCGCGGTGGTCATCGCTGCGCCGAAGCTGGGGACGGCCGTCCAGGGAGTCGTCGCCGTCTCTGCTCCCGCCGCCATCGCGGGCGAGCTGGACGCGCGCCCGTCCGCCCCACGTCTGCGCGTGCCGACGCTCTACCTCGCGGCCGAGGAGGATCAGAACGCGCCGTACGACTTCGCGGCCGACGCTCAGGCGCTCCACGACGCCACAGGCACCTCCGAAAAGCGGGTCGAGATCGTTCCGGGCTCGCAGCACGGCACCTTTCTCGTCTCGTCGTCGGCCGCCGGACGCGCGCTCATCGAGCGGTTCCTGCGCGATCCCGCAGCCACCGTTCCTTAAGAGCTCCCAATGCG
>JACCUU010000002.1 GCA_013811645.1 Actinomycetota bacterium
CACCGCGAGAGTCTACGGACGCGACCTGCGGTTACCGGACTCGCCGAACCGTAAGCGGCTGCTCGAGGGTGACGCTCCCGAGCTCGTTCTCCGCGGTGACGCGAACGATGTGGCGACCACCGGCAGCGAGCCTCCCGTTGGCCTGCCGGCCGTTCCAGACGACCGCTTGCGAGCCGGGCTCGAAGCGACGGAGAGCGGCGACACGGATGAGGACGCCGTCGATCGTCTCCACGGTGACCTTGACCCGCGCCGCCCGCGTCTGCGTCCAGCGGACGGTCGCGTTGGCTCCTCGCGGCGGCAAGGCCAGGCGAACCGGCTCCAGCTTCGAGAATCCGAGGGTGGAGTTCACGGTAAAGCGTCGAACCGCAGACGAGGTCAGGCCCTGGTCGTCGATGGAGTTCACGCTGAGCGTCCAGCGGCCCTCGGTCGGCGGAAGCGGCGGCACCGCCGGCGGGGGCGGCAGGCTCGGATCCGGCGGCGCGGGCACCGGCGTAGGGGGAAACGGAACCTTGTACGTGCCCGGCGCGCGCGCCGCGGTCTCGGACAGCGCCACCATGCCGTCTGGCGCCGTGAGCGTGGCGGTGACGTTCGACGGTCGCACGACCTTGAACGAGAGCGCCTGCTCCTCGGCGACGCCGTCTCCGTTCGGAGAGACCACCGAGACGAGCGGTGGCTGCGCGTAGACGCCGTAGTAGAAGAGCATCAGCGCGTCCGAGATCGGACGCTCGGTCTTGTCGGAGGGTCGGTTCAGGATCGTGCCGTCGAACGCCAGGGTCGTCGAGCCGCCGCCGTCGAGCTGCATCCCCCGCACCGCGCCGAGCCGGACGAGGGTCTGGGCCATCTCGAACGTCGTCATGCCCACCGAGTACCCGGACTGCCGACCGTCGACGGCGACGAGCAGGATGCGTCCGTCTGCCGTCTGACCGACCGCCGTGCGCGGATGTCTCGGTGCCAGGAGCGAGGTTTCGAATGCCTCGTTCGCGCTGTACACGGGCCTCCCGCTGCGAACGAGCACCGGGCCGCCGCCAATCGCGTCGCCGACCGTGTCCCACCCGGGTTGGAGGATCAGCCGGAGCGCCACGGTCGTGCCGACCGGCGCCTCTGCCTGGAGCTTGGTCGCCGCGATTCCGCGAGCGACGAGGACGGCTGTGCCCGGCGCGATCCCCACCGAAGCGTTCTGCGAAGCGCTTGCCACCGTGGACGCTATGTCGGTGTTTGGAGTCGAAGCAGGAAAACCGGAGAGAACAACCGCGTACGACCCGGAGATCCGGGGCGTGGACGACCCGTAATCGGACGTGAAGAGTGCGATTCCGTTCTTTCCGGGCGCCTTGTTGAAGTCATTGAGCGAACGTCGCTGACCACCTCCTCGCCAGGTTCCGAAGAACTTGATCCGCCTCACGTCGAGCGTGCCGTCGAGCGTGACTCCTGCGCTCGAGCGCTGGCCGTTGGGAGGGCTGACGAGAACGCCGTCCCGCAAGTGGATGCCGGTCGGCCTTCCGTCGGCCCAGGCGAAGAGATCGCCGTTGACACCGACGACGGTGCCCTGGCTGGCAACTCTGCGCTGCATCGCCGAAAGCGTCTCGCGCCGAACGACGGATTCGTTCGAGAGAACCGGGCGCAGCCGGTAGAGACCGACGGGCCGCGGGCCGCGGACGACGTGGATCGCGAGGGGGCCGTGTGGGGTGAACTGCACCCCTCGCTCATACGTCGTTCCGGGAAAGAGCTGAGCCGGCTGTGCCGCCGCGGGGGCAGCAAGCAGAGCCGCCGTGAGAGCGGCGACCGCGGAGGACACCAGGACGCGAAGCACGGCGCGGTCGAGGGTACCTCAACTCAAAGCCGCGATTTGCAGGCTCTTACATGATCCGAACAGCGAGTCGGAACGGGCGCGGCGAGATTCGGTGTCAGACACCGATTCGTGTCAAAAGGAGATCGTTTCAAGAGCGTGCAAATGGCTCCACAGGTTGATCGCGCATTCCATCGAGAATCGCGATCAACGACTGTCCGTACCCGACCCCTACCCGATAGCGCACGAAGCACCGGGCTGCTAACCGGTGTCTGACACCGGGGTTATCGGGTTACCGGTAGGCGGCGACGATCGTCGAGCGGCGATCGACCGGCAGGAGTCGCTCGACGGTCCTCAGGACCCGCGCCGCTCCAGGCACCCGTGCTCCGTAGCGGTGCAGGGTCCCGACGCATTCGACCGAGATCGGCTCGAAGCCGGCGGCCACAGCCATCTGCGCGAGCCGCCTCGGCGTGTTCGCGAGGTAACGCGTCGGATACACGTCCCGCTCGGCCGCTCCCGCTCCACGTCGCTTGATCGACAGCCGCAGGCGCTCCGGCAGCCTGTCCGCGGCGGCCATCAGCGGGCTCGCGCGGTTGCTCGTCAGCAGCAGGAGGCTGCCGCCGGGACGCAGTACGCGCCGCCATTCGGTGAATGCCCGATCCGGATGTGCAAGATGCTCGAGCACGAAGTTCGCGTAGACGAGATCGAAGCTTGCATCCTCGAACGGCAGCGGGTCGTCGAGATCCGTCGGCAGGAACTCGTCGAGGTACGGATTCGCACGGCCGGCCTCCTCGTCCGCATCGATGCCGACCAGACGAACGATGCGGTCGCGATAGTTGCGTAGCCGGGTCGTTCGGCCACAACCGGCGTCGAGCGCGATCGTGCCCGGCCGCAGCGCCTCGTCGAGTAGGCGGCGCTCGACGGCTGTGTGGTCGGTCTCCACCCTCACGTGGGGTACGGGCCGGGCATGCCCGGCCCCTACGAGAAGACCTTTACCTCGCGGTACAGCGTGTCGCGCTGAACCGGGATCTTCCCGAGCGAGCGGATCAGGTGGACGAGCTCGTCCGTGGTCGTGCGATAGGTCGTGCCGGCCGCCGAGACGACGTTCTCCTCGATCATCACGGAGCCCATGTCGTCCGCGCCGAAGCCGAGCGCGACCTGGCCGATCTTCAGCCCCTGCGTCACCCACGAGGACTGGATGTGCGGCACGTTGTCGAGGTAGATGCGCGAGACCGCCTGCGTGAGCAGGTAGTCGAACGAGGTGGGCCGGTCGTCGTCCGAGACGACGTCGTCCAGCCGGTTGCCGTCCCGCTGGAACGTCCACGAGATGAACGCCCTGAAGCCGCGCGTCTCGTCCTGCAGGTCGCGGATGCGGGACATGTGCTCGACTCGCTCCTCGAGCGTCTCGACGTGCCCGTACATCATCGTCGCCGTCGTCGACATGCCGAGCCGGTGCGCCTGGCGCATGACGTCCAGCCACTCGTCCGACTTCGTCTTCTTGGG
>JACCUU010000015.1 GCA_013811645.1 Actinomycetota bacterium
GAATTGGCGCGCAGCCGGGGGCGGTCACGACCAAGCCGGGCGACGCACTCACTCGTCGTCAAAGGCTGGTAAGCCTGGACGACGAGGGAGGGTGTCGATCCGGTGCAGTGTCGTGGCCGTCATCCGGCCCGCCGTGAATTCCCGATCAAGCATCTAATACGAGCTCGGATACCGACGCATGAGCTCGGCGACGCGGAAGGCGAGATCGAGCGACTGACGCGGGTTCAGTCTCGGGTCGCAGAGCGTCATGTAGCGCGCGTCGAGCTGCTCTTCGAGCACCGCCTCGGAGCCGCCGAGACATTCCGTCACGTCCTCGCCCGTGAACTCGAGATGGACGCCACCGGGCCAGGTTCCCTCCTGCCAATGCGCCGCGAAGAAGCCCTCGATCTCTTGCATCACCGCGTCGAAGCGCCGTGTCTTGTGCCCGGAGGCCGTCGTGAAGACGTTCGCGTGCATCGGGTCGCAGATCCAGGCGACGGGGTGCTCAGCCTGGCGCACGGCCCGTAGCAGCCGCGGCAGCAGCTCCGAAACGCGGTCTGCGCCGAGCCGCGTCACCAACGTGAGCCGACCTGGTATCCGGTCGGGGTTGAGCAGCTCGCAGAGCAGGAGCACATCCTCGGGTGAGGCCGTGGGGCCGATCTTGCACCCGAGCGGGTTGTGCACGCCCGAGAAGAACTCCACATGCGCGCCGTCCGGCTGCCGCGTGCGCTCACCGATCCACAGCATGTGCGCCGAGCAGTCGTACCAGTCGCCAGTGAGCGAGTCGCGACGCGTCAGGGCCTCCTCGTAGTCGAGAACCAAACCTTCGTGACTAGTCCACAGATCCACTTGATGCAGCTGCGGCTCGGACCGGAGGTCGATGCCGCAGGCCTCCATGAAGCGCAGAGCCCGCTCGATCTCGGACGCGATCGCCTCGTAGCGCTGACCCTCGGGTGAGCTCGCGACGAACTCCTGGTTCCAGGCATGCACCTGGTCGAGGTCGGCGAAGCCGCCCTTGGTGAACGCCCGCAGCAGGTTGAGCGTGGCTGCCGCCTGGTTGTAGACCCGCAGCATCCGCTCGGGGTCGGGGAGACGCGCCTCGAGCGTCGGCGCCTCGTCGTTGATCATGTGTCCGCGAAAGGAGGGAAGCTCGAGGTCTCCGACACGTTCCGTGGGTGACGAGCGGGCCTTCGCGAACTGGCCGGCGATCCTCCCAATCTTTACGACCGGAAGCGTTCCGGCGTAGGTCAGCACTGCCGCCATCTGCAGCAGGATCTTGAGCTTGTCGCGGATGAGCGGCGCCGAGAACTCGTGGAAGGACTCGGCGCAGTCGCCCGCTTGCAGCACGAATCCGCGCCCAGCCGCGACCTTGGCGAGCGCGTCGCGGAGCTGACGTGCCTCGCCGGCGAAGACGAGCGGAGGCAACGAGGCGAGGCCGGCGCGAGCAGCACCCGCGCGCTCCTCGTCCGGCCACTCGGGCTGGTGCGCGTTCGGGTAGGCGCGCCACGACGAGGGCGACCACATTTGCGTGACAGGCGCGGGCCTCGTGCTCATCGTGCCAGTTTAGATGGGAGCACTGTGGCATCCCGGGTGCGGTTAGTGTCCATCGAAAGCGTGTCCGATCCGAACGCCGATTCCACGATCCGCGAGCTGCGGCAGCAGATCTTGGACAACGACCGCTCGCTTGTCGAGGCGATCAACGAGCGCCTGCGCCTTGTTTCCCGCTTGAAGGGCTACAAGCAGGATCGCGGACTCGCATTTGTCGATCCCGAGCGCGAGAGGCTGATGATCCGTGAGCTCACACAGGCGAACAGCGGCCCGCTCTCGCCCGAGGGCCTGCGGGACGTCTACGCAGTCATCTTCGACCTCACCAAGCGCGAGGTCTCCCGAGACTCGGACTCTCGCGAGTCTTGACCGTGGCCGGTGCGGGAGCGTACCCTCGGGTTGGGATGTCTTCCGTCACCCGCAGCTGGGCCTGGCCTGGCGTCCCGAGCGGGACGGGAGCGTCGCCTGAGCTGACGTAGGCGCAGAGAACCCGTTCGCCACAGACCTTCGGAAGCGGAGGTCTTTTACGTTGCCAACATGATCGCCCAGACCGCCATAGCCACAGACCTCATCACCCCTCTCGGGCTCTACCTGAGGCTGCGCGAGACGGGGCGCGCCAGCTTCCTGCTCGAGTCGGTGGAGAAGGGCCGGCTCGGCCGCTACTCATTCGTGGGCGCCGGATCGCGCCTGCTCACCTTCGAGGAAGCCGAAGCCTGCGGCGAGCCGGTCGTCGGGTACCTCGGCTACGACCACATCCCGAAGCTGGAGCCGAAGGTCCAGCTGCCGGAGAGTGGTCGCGAGCTGCCCGAGAGCAGCTTCATCGTCGCCGACACCCTCGTGCGCTTCGACCACGCCCGCGGGCTGGGAGAGGTGCTGCGCGGCGGTCGCGAGGAGATCAAGGAGCGCCTCGAGGGGCCGCTGCCCGAGGTGCC
>JACCUU010000049.1 GCA_013811645.1 Actinomycetota bacterium
TGGGCCGACCACGCCGTCGTCACTGGCATCGGTCATGCTCGTAACCTCGCGGTCGCAGCCTCCGGCGATGCGGTGATCGCGGTCGGGGGCGAGTGGGGGACGCTCGCCGAGATCGCTTTCGCGCGACCGCTCGGCCGACGGGTTGTCGCACTCGCGGGAGCTGCCGAGGTCGAGGGGATCGAGACCGCGGCGACTCCGGCGGAAGCTGTGTCCATCGCGCTACGAAACCTCGAGCAGTCGTAGCTCGAGGTAGCGGCTCTCCGCATCGTTCCCGGTGAGCTCGAGCGCGCGCCGATACTCCGCGGCTGCCTCGTCTCGCCGCTCGAGCCGGCGGAGAAGGTCGGCGCGTGCGGCATGGAGGAGGTGGTAGCCCTCGAGCGAGTAGAGCCCGCCCATGAGTGCGAGGCCCTCCTCGACGCGTCCGGAGAGCGCAACCGCCACCGCCCGGTTGAGCCCGACGACCGGGGAGCGGTCGAGCTCGACGAGCCGGTCGTAGAGGATCACGATCTCGCTCCAGGGACGATCCTGCGCGTGCGCCGCGGCTATCGCGGCCTGCAGCTGGTAGCGACCGCCCCGCCGAAGCGAGACGGCTCGCACGAGGACGCGTAGGCCTTCCTCGATCCGCTTCTGATCCCACAGCGTGCGGTCCTGATCCTCGAGCAGCACCAGCGCGCCATCGGCGCCCGTCCGCGCAGCCCGACGCGAGTCGTGCAGGAGCATCAGCGCAAGCAGCCCCAGCACCTCGGCCTCGTCCGGCATCAGGACGGCGAGGAGCTTCCCGAGCCGGATCGCCTCGTCGCAAAGGTCATCGCGCACGTAGTCGGCGCCGGCGGTCGCCGCGTAGCCCTCGTTGAACACCAGGTAGAGCACGGCAAGCACCGAGCGCAGTCGCTCCGGGAGGAGATGGTCCGGAGGGACGCGAAACGGGATCCCCGCAGTGCGAATCTTGCGTTTCGCCCGGACGAGCCGCTGCGCCATCGCCGGCTCGGTGACCAGGAACGCGCGGGCGATCTCACCCGTCGCCAACCCGCCGACCTCGCGCAGCGTCAGAGCGACGCGGCTCTCCGCTGCGAGTGCGGGGTGGCAGCAGGTGAAGACGAGCGCGAGCCGGTCGTCGGGGATGGCGCTCACGTCGTCCTCCTCCTCGGGAAGGTCTTCGAGGCGTGCGAGGAGCTCGGCCTTCTGCCGGAAGACCTTGTCGCGCCTGATCCGGTCGATCGCCCGATTGCGTGCAGTCGTGACGATCCAGGCACCCGGCGTGCGTGGCACTCCGTCTCTCGGCCAGCGCTCGATGGCCGTTGTGAACGCATCCTGCACCGCATCCTCGGCCAGCTCGAGGTCGCCGAGGACGCGGGTGAGGATCGCCACTGCATGGCCCCACTCCTCCCGAAAGACCTGCTCGACCGTCACGCTGGCTAGCTCACTCCACCAGCGGCCGGATCTCGAGCGAGCCGTGTTCGGCGGTTGGGACCAGCGCGGCGAGCCGGATCGCCTCGTCGAGATCGGGCAGGTCGATGACGAAGATTCCGCCGACGATCTCCTTCGTCTCGGCGAACGGCCCGTCGGTGACGATCCGCTCGCCGTCTCTGACGCGGACGACCTTGGCTGTGTCTCGCCCGTCGAGCTCGTAGCCGGCCAGGCTCGGATCCGCCTTCTGTAGCTCGTCGAAGAGCGTCATCCAGCGCGGCATCTCCTGAGCGCGAAGCTCGGCCTGCTCCTCCTCTGAGAGATCGACCCACGCGGAGTCGTCGCCGTAGACGAGCATCGCGTACTTCATGACCCCGCTCCTTCCGCCGCGGGATCGACGTAGATGGGACGCACTTCGATCGCACCGTGCTGAGCGCCTGGGATCTTCGCGGCGTACTCGACTGCCTCGTCCATCGACTTGCAATCGAAGACGAAGTAGCCGCCGAGCGCCTCCTTCACCTCCGCGTAGGGGCCGTCGGTCACGAGCGACTCTCCGTCGCGAACGCGGACGGTCGTCCCGTCGCGGGTCGACGCGAGCTCCGCTCCGCCGACCATGACCCCGGCCTTGCCCGCTTCGTCCGAGAACGCACGGTACTGCGCGTACACAGCTTCCCTCTCGTCGGCGGAGAACGCGTCCCAGCGCGACGCATC
>JACCUU010000064.1 GCA_013811645.1 Actinomycetota bacterium
GAGGAGGCCGGCATCCTCACGCCCGAGGTGAAGGCGCGACTAGCTGCTGCCTATGGAGAAGCGGGCGAGCATGCGGCGGCTGCCGTGGCTCTCGATGCCCCACCGCCCGGCCAGACGGCCCTCTTCAACCAGTGGGAAGACGCCGTCGAGTGCGCAAAGTGCGGCGGCCGCATGGTGCGGACGGGGAGTTGCTACACGTGCCGCGACTGCGGGACGAACACCGGCTGCTCATAGGGCGCGGGCCGCCACCTCGAGCACGCCCTGCTCCACGCGCGCGCTCTCGCCGGCGACCGACGTAGCATGAACTTGCGATGGCCCGTGCGATCCTCGGTTTCGCGCTGATCATGGGCATCCTGACCGGCGCAGGTGCGCCCGCCGCGCGCTCGACTCATAACGCTTCTTCGTACTTCGTGACGCCGTCCAGAAACATCCTGTGCCTGTGGTCCGCCGACTTCGATGCGCGGCCGCGCACATTCTTGCGCTGCCAGATCGGAACCGGTCTCAATCCCAGGCCGAAGCGGCCTCCAGGTTGCGACACCGACTGGGGCTTCGGGTTGACGCTGCTCAACGTCGGTCGAGCCGAGGTGCTCTGCGCAGGCGACACCATTTGGCGACGTTGGAAGCCTGTCCTCACCTACGGCACGACGTGGCGTAAGCGCGGGTTCACATGCCGTTCAGCCTTCGTCGGCCTGACGTGCCGAAACACCGATGGCCACGGGTTCTTCCTCAGCCGAGAACGCTGGCGACGGCTCTAGCTGCCGTCGGCCCTCCATTACTGGGGAAGCGCATGCCTTGCGATCAGGTCGTGGCGAGTCCGCTTGTCCTTCTGGCGACGAAGACCGCGAGATCCGGCCGGACGTAGCTCGCCTCCACCTCGAAGCCGGCCTCCTCGAGCCAAGCGATCTGCTCCGGCACAGTGCTGGGCAGGTCCATGACCCAGTCGATCTCAATCGCGGCGTCCTCGGCTCGCTCGGCTACGACGAGGTCACCGAGCACGAAGAAGTCGCTCACCTCCGTGATGCGGCGGAAGAGGTCGCGCTTCGCCGGCCCGTCGAGATGATGCACGGCGAGCACTGAGACCACGAGGTCGAACGGCCCTTCGGGCAGCGGATCCTCGAGTCGCTGGACGCGCAGGTCCGCGTCGGACAGCCGCTCGCGCGCATGCTCGAGCATCGCCTCGCTCGCGTCGATCCCTGTCCAGCGCGCGCCCGGGCTCCGCGCCAGGATGCGAACCGCCGTCTCGCCCGTGCCTGTGCCGAGCTCGAGGACATTCCATCCTTGAGCCGCTGCGGCCACGGCGTCCTGCAACTCCTCGTAGCCGGGGATCTCCCCGAGCATCGTCGCGAGGAAGATATCTGGATCCCACTCGAACTCCGACACGGACCTCGAACCTACCGGGCTCTAGCGCCGATCGGCCGTCCCGAGCACAAGAGCGCCTTTGACGCCGTTGAGTCTGCCGCAGACAATCTGACGCATGAGGGACGACGATGTCAGGAGTTCGTGCTTCGCAGCGCTCGACGTGCTCCAGGCGAAGTGGGGTGCCGACGTTCCGTACGCCGCGCTCTCCGAGGGATTCAACTTCCGCGGGCGGCGCGTTCCGTTCCTCAACCGCGCGTACGGCATCTATCGCGCCGCCAACGTGCAGCGAGGATCGGCCGCACTCTCGGTCAACAGCTCACCGAAGCAGATCCGGTATCAGGACGAGCAGACGCCTGACGGCGTCCTCTACCGCTACCAGGGCGCCGACCCCGAGAACCACTTCAATCGGTGGCTGCGGAGCGCGCATCTCCTGGATGTGCCGCTCGTCTACTTCGTCGGCACTCGACCGAACCACTACCAACCGATCTATCCGACGTTCGTCGAGGAGGACTTCCCCGCAGAGCTACGGGTCCTTCTGACCTTCGGGAAGATGCGCGGGCCGTACGACGAGCGGGAGCCCGTTCACATCCCTGACGAGATCGAGCGGCGGTACGTCGTTCGCGAGGTCAAGCAGCGCATCCACCAGGCGCAGTTCCGCGGTGCCGTGCTTCCTGCATACCAGGATCGCTGCGCGATCTGCCGGCTCCGCGAAGTCCGGTTGCTCGATGCTGCGCACATCGTCGGCGACGCCGAGGAGGCGGGCGAGCCGCTCGTAAGCAACGGGCTGAGCCTGTGCTCGATCCACCACCGAGCGTTCGACGAAGATCTCGTCGGCGTCGCGCCCGATCTCCGCGTTCATGTTTCGAGTCGCCTGCTCGATGACGAGGATGGACCGATGCTCGACGTGCTGAAGGGGTTTCACGGATCCACTATCGAGGCGCCGACCAAACGCCTATGGCGGCCGGATCGCGAACGCCTCGAGCTACGGTTCGTGCGGTTCCAGTCAGCCGGATAGGAGGTGGCAGCAGTGCAGACGCACGAGAGCACCGTCAGCCTGTCGTCCGACGAGATCACGCTGCTCGTCGAGGCGC
>JACCUU010000074.1 GCA_013811645.1 Actinomycetota bacterium
CGGGTTTTCGGGGCCTCCAGGAAGTGCGCAGCACTTCCTGGGGCAGGACTGAGGACGCAGCATTCGCGGCGCCCTGCGCGGCCCGACGACATGGTCGGCCGCCTCGTGTGTCGCTGTTAGAGCGCCACATTCGACTCGACCGGCGCCTCCTCGAGCGCGAGCGAGAGCACCTCTCCGATCGACATCACCGGATGGAACGCGACGTCGTCCTTCACGTTGTCCGGGATCTCATCGAGATCCGCGCGGTTCCGCTCCGGGATGACGATGTCGGTGAGCCCCGCCGCATGCGCCGCGAGCACCTTCTGCTTCAGCCCGCCGATCGGCAGAACGCGGCCCTGAAGGGTGATCTCGCCGGTCATGCCCACCGTGTGCTTCACGGGTCGGCCCGTGAGGAGCGACGCGATCGCCGTCGCCATCGTGATGCCCGCGCTCGGTCCGTCCTTCGGGATCGCCCCGGCGGGGACATGCACGTGGAACGCCCGATTCTCGAACGCTTCCTCGTCGATGCCGAGTTGGGGCGCGAGAGCACGCACGGTCGAGATCGCGATCTGCGCGGACTCCTTCATGACCTCGCCGAGCTGACCGGTGAGGAGGAGCTTGTCGCCGTTCTTGTGCGACGTCGCCTCGATGAAGAGGACATCTCCGCCCGTGGCGGTGGCGGCGAGTCCGGTGGCGACCCCCGGCACGGCGGTGCGCTCCGCGACCTCGCGGTAGAACTTCTGCCGCCCGAGCGCCTCTCGGACCGCGTCCGTGTCGATCTCGACCGGCGGCTCCACCGTCTCGGATGCGATCGTGGTCGCGGTTTTCCGCAACACCGCCCCGAGCTCGCGCTCGAGCTGGCGCACGCCGGCCTCGCGGGTGTACTCGCTGACGATGAACGCGAGCACCTCGTCCGGAATCGAGATCTCGTCCTCGCGCAGGCCGTTTCGCTCACGCTGCCTCGGCCACAGGTAGTCGCGAGCGATGGCGACCTTCTCGTCGGTCGTGTAGCCGTCGAACCGGATCACCTCCATCCGGTCGAGGAGCGGCCCCGGGATCGTCTCGGCCATGTTCCCGGTGGCGATGAACAGGACCTCGGAGAGGTCGAGCTCCACGTCGAGGTAGTGGTCTCGGAACGAGTGGTTCTGCGCCGGGTCGAGCACCTCGAGCAGCGCCGAGGAGGGATCCCCGCGCCAGTCCGCTCCGACCTTGTCGACCTCGTCCAGCATGATCACGGGGTTCATCGTCCCGGCGTCACGCAGCGCGCGCACGAGCCGGCCCGGAAGCGCCCCGATGTAGGTCCGCCGGTGACCCCGGATCTCGGCCTCGTCGCGGATCCCGCCGAGCGACATGCGCACGAACTCGCGACCCGTGGCCCGAGCGATGGACTCGCCGATCGACGTCTTGCCCGTTCCGGGCGGGCCGATCAGCGTGAGAATCGCGCCCGAGCGCCGGTCGATCTCGACCCCACGCTCCTTGCGCAGCTTCGCAACCGCGATGTACTCGACGATCCGCTTCTTGACGTCGTCGAGGCCCGCGTGATCCGCGTCAAGAACCTCGCGTGTGAACTGCGGGTCGAGGCGCTCTTCCGAACGCTTGCTCCACGGCACCGCCAGCAGCCAGTCGAGGTAGTTGCGGATCATGGACGCCTCGGGCGACGAGTCGCCCATGCGCTCGAGCCGCGAGAGCTCGCGCTCTGCCTGCTCGAGCACGTTCTCGGGCATCTCGGCATCCGCGATCTTCGTCCGGTACTCCTCGACGACGGAGCCCTCGTCCTCCCCCAGCTCCTTGCGGATCGAGTCGAGCTGGCGGCGCAGGATGTACTCGCGCTGCTGCTTGTCGACTCCCGACTCGACGTCGTCCTGGATCCGCTTCCGGATCTGCATGAGTGCCAGCCGCTCCCGTTGGAGCTCGAGCGCGAGCTCGAGCCGCTCGCGCACGTCGACGGTCTCGAGCAGCTGCACCTTCTGCTCGAAGCTGATGTCGGGGGAGTACCCCGTCGTGTCCGCCAGCGCTCCGGGCTCGGAGATCGAGCGGACGAATGCCGCGATGCGGCCGTCGTCACCGCGCAGCTCGAGGATCTCCTCGACCACGGCGCGGTACTCGCGCTCGAGCTCACGGATACGCCCGTCGGCGCTCTCTTCGTCGGGCCGCTCCTCGACGTCGACGAACAGGCGGCCCTGGCTGTCGGAACCCGCCGCGCCGGCGATCCCACGGTGGAGGCCGTTCAGCGCGACCGCGCGCCCCCCGCCGGGGAGACGAATGCGGTCGGTCACCTCGGCAACCGTCCCCACCTTGGCGTACTCGTCGTCGTGCTTCGGGACCAGCAGGACGCGATCCTCGTCGCCGACGTCGACCGTGAGAGTGACGTTCATGTTGGGGAAGACGACGATGTCTTCCAGGGGCACGAGCAGCAAACGCATCTGATCTTCGATCTGGTTCTCGCTCACCACTTCTCCTTCATACGTCTTGTGAACTTGCTTCAAGAAGTGTAGCGACCTTAGGTCGAGTCGCCGCCGTGGGCCGCTCTCAGCGCCGGAAATGCTTCAGGGAGCGCGCCGCTAGGCGGCCTGCGAGCACGTCGGACGACAATCCGATCCCCCACGACCGGTACGTCATCACTCCTGCGACGAACACTCCGCCGCGCCAGAAGACGAGCCCGGTGTCGTGCCGCGCCTGAGAGATCCAGCCCGCCTTGTGGAGCACGTCCACTCCGGCCCCTTCGCCGACGACACGGTCGAGCTTCGGCACGTCCTGCACGTGCGCGGCAAGCCAGAGCAGGTGACGAGCGTCGGCAGGGGTGAGCCCGGACTGCGCCTCCAGAAGGGGCCCGCGCCCCCCCGAGGCGAGCCAGAGCACACGCCACAGCATTGCCATGTCCCGCGCGGTCGTGTGCTTGCCGATGCCGAACGCCGGCTGCTCATCGACCCGAACGGGAATCGACGCCGAGAGCGATGCGCTGACCTCGTAGCCGCCGTACATGATCGAGTCGGTCATGCCGATGGAGCGCATGAGCGCGTTTACCTGCCGCGAGCCCGCGTACGTCGAGCCGGCGAGCCAGACTTCGAGCGCGTTCGCGGCACCGTCATCCGACGGGATGATCATCTCCCTCAGCAGGCCGCCGACGTACGACGTCGGAGCCGGGATCCCCGAGTGCCGGGCGAGGACCGCGGTCGCGATCGCGAGCTTCAGGGTCGAGGCCGCGGGAAAGTGCGCCTTCGCGTTCCACGCCGCGCCACGTCCGTCGGTCAGGCTCTGGACGTAGAAGCCCGCGGTGCCGTCGTACTGGGTCACGAGGCGTCGTAGGTCTCGCGCGAGCGCTGAGTCGTGCCTGGAGCGAACGAACCGGGGGCTCGCCGTGCCGGGGAGCCCGTAGACATCACGTACGACGCGCGAGGAGCGGCGGCCGTCCCGGGCGACGGTCAGCACGCGGAGATCAAGGTCACCGCGTGGAAGCCCGACCTTGAGCGAGAAGCGCCTGCCGCGGAGCTGCTTCGAGACCAGGACTCGCCCGTCGGCCAAGACTGCGATGAATCGCGTCCCTCGCGCTGCGCGTCCGGTGACGAGCCCGTACGAGACCTGCTGCGCCGCGGGCTGCTCGATCGCCGGCGGAGGAAGCGGAGGCGCGTCGACCATGGCGCCAACGATAGAGCCGCCTGAGGTGGGGTGGGGTCGAGCCTCAGCTTGACCTCGGTGTCGGGTTGCCGACGACCTCAAGGCGGAGTCAAGCTGAAGCTCGACCCCAGGGACTTCTGTGCTCGTCTCTAGCCTTGTGCCGATGCCGATCCTCGCCCATCTCGATCTCGACGCGTTCTTTGCGGCGGTCGAGGAGCTCGAGGATCCGGGTCTGCGAGAGAAGCCGCTCATCGTCGGAGGCGACCCGCACGGACGGGGTGTGGTCGCGACGGCGAACTATGTCGCGCGAACGTTCGGGGTCCACTCTGCGATGAGCTCCGCCGAGGCGCTCAGACGCTGTCCACACGCGGTCTTCGTGCGACCACGTCACAGCCTCTACAAGCAGTACTCGCGAGCCGTATGGCAGACCATCGCGGAGGTCGTCCCGCGCATCGAGCGCACCGGGATCGACGAGGGATACCTGGACCTCGAAACGGTCGCGCGGGACTTCGTCGGCGCTCGGGCCGTCGCCTCCGCCGTGCAGACCTCGGTGCGCGCGACGACCAGCCTTACCTGCTCGCTCGGCGTCTCGACCTCGAAGGTCGTCTGCAAGATCGCATCAGACCGGAGAAAGCCCGCCGGGATCACCGTCGTCCCGCCCGGGCACGAGGCCGGCTTCCTCGCGCCGCTGAACGTTCGGCTGCTGCCCGGTGTCGGCCCCCGCGCCGAGGAGCGACTGCAGCGTGCGGGGATCGACACGATCGGCGGGCTCGCTACGCTTGCCGACGCCGAGCTCAAGATGCTGCTTCCCGGCTCGGTCGGCCCGCTCCTTCGGGATCGCGCCCGCGGTATCGATCCCCGCGACCTCGAGCTCGCCGGCGAGACGATCTCCGTGTCGGCCGAAGACACCTTCCCGCGGGACATCTCCGAGCGCGCGCATCTGCACTTCGAGGTGCGGCGTCTCGCCGAGCTCGTCGCGGAGCGGCTGCGAGACTCGGGTCTCTCCGGTCGCACCGTGACCGCGAAGCTTCGCTACGCAGACTTTTCCATCCGCACGCGCTCGACGACGCTGGCGGCGGGCGTCGACGAGGGAGACGTGATCGGAGATGTCGCGTGTGGGCTTCTCGATCGCGGCCTGCGCGACCGGCCCGGCGCACTGCGCCTCGTCGGCGTCGGCGTGTCCGGCCTCTCGCCGTACCGCCAGCTCACGTTCGACCGTTAGCCGTCGACCACGCGAGGGCGGTGCGACGAGGAGTACACGTCCTTGCGCAGGATCAAGCCACCCTCGAACGGGAAGATGTCGACGCCGTCCCACTCCAGGCGGCGACCCTCCTTGTCAATCGCGCTCGCGGTCCACTCGTTGACCACGAGCCCGTCGCGCACGTACGCGCGCCTCCCGCGGAAGCTCAGATCGGGCCAGTTCGCGAAGATCTGCTCCAGGTGCGTCACGACCGCGGCGCCTTCGACCCGTTCCCCGGCCGTGTGGTTCTCGAACACCATGTCCGGCGCGTGAAAGGCGACGATCGCCGGAACGTCATGCGCGTTCCAGGCGGCGTTATAGCGCTCGATCGTGTGCTCCAACTCGGAGGCGGCATTTACGTCGTCCACGTTGGCCGAGTATCGCGAGTAGAGAAGACATTGACAAACATCGATCTCTTGGACTATGCTCGTACATCGATGAACATCGATCTCTTCCCGTTGCTCGTGCCGGCCGACTGTTGCCGCCCCCTCGACGAGGACGGCTTGACGAGCGAGGACGCAGAGGCGACCGCCGCGCTCTTCAAAGCGCTCGGCGATCCCGCGCGGGTGCGGATCGTCAACCTCCTCGCCCGCAACTCGGAGTCGGCCTGTGTCTGCGAGCTGACTCCCGCGCTGGGCCTCTCCCAGCCGACGGTGAGCCACCACCTGAAGAAACTCGTCCAGGCGGGTCTCCTGCGGCGGGAGCAGCGAGGCGTCTGGGCGTTCTACACCCTCGACCGCGGAGGCCTCGAACGCGCGGCCAGGGTCCTCGACCTGAAAGGAGTTGTCACATGAGCACGAATCTGCGCGAGGAAGTGCGGGAGCGTTACGCGGAAGCGGCGCTCGGGCTCGCTGAGGGCCAGGGGTGCGGATGCGATTGCGAGAGCATCGGCTGCTGTGGCGACGAGGCAACGACCCTCTTCGGCAAAGGTCTGTATGCCGCCGACCAGCGCTCTGGGCTACCTGAGGGGGCTGTCACGGCCAGCCTCGGATGCGGGAACCCCGTGGCAGTCTCCAAATTGCATGAGGGCGAGACCGTGCTCGACCTGGGCTCGGGCGGCGGCATCGACGTGCTGCTCTCGGCGCGACGCGTCGGCCCGTCGGGCACCGTCTACGGGCTCGACATGACGGACGAGATGCTTGCTCTGGCACAGCGGAACGCCGCCAAAGCGCACGCGACCAATGTTCATTTCCTCAAGGGCCTGATCGAGGCGATCCCGCTTCCGGCAGAGAGCGTCGACGTCGTCATCTCGAACTGCGTCGTGAACCTGTCGACCGACAAGCGAGCCGTGTACAGCGAGATTCAGCGCGTTCTCCGCCCCGGCGGTCGCGTAGGGATTACGGACATCGTCGCCGAGGACCGGCTCTCTCCCGAGGATCGCGCCGAGCGCGGGAGCCACGTCGGCTGCATCGCGGGCGCGCTTTGCGAAAAGGAGTACCGCGATGGTCTCTCGGGCGCTGGGCTCGTCGACGTCGAGATCGAGCTCACCCACCGTGTCGCCGACGGAATGCACGGAGCGATCGTGAGGGCGCGAAAGCCCTAGAGCAGTAGCGCTCGCCGCTCGGCAAGCGCCTCGAGGATCCGGTCGATGTCCTCCTCCACGTTGTAGAGGTGGAGCGAGATGCGCAGGTTCGTATCACGCTCCGACGTGACGATCCGCTCGCGCTGCAGCTCCATGACCAGCGCGTGCGGGTCGGTCGAGGCGACACAGACGAGCGGGCCGTACTCGCTGTCGCCGCGCGGCGTGGCGACGGTCGCCCCCAGCTCGTCGAGCCCCGTGAGCAGGCGGTCAGCGAGCCCCTTGACGTGTGCCTCGATCGTCGCCACGCCCACCTCTTCGACGATTCCCATTCCGGCGAGCCCCGCGTAGATGTTCGGCACCGGCGGAGTTCCCGCGTCGAAGCGCCGGGCGTCGGCGGCGGGTGAGTAGTCGGAGATGTCCATCCGGAAGATGTCCTCGTCGGCGAACCACCCCGTCTGGGTGGGCAGGAGCCGGTCGTGGAGGTCGCGCCGGA
>JACCUU010000083.1 GCA_013811645.1 Actinomycetota bacterium
ACGGCCACCTCGTCACCGGGCGAGAGCTTCGCGCTCTTCTCCGTGTAGTCGCGGTTGACGGCATACAGGAGACCCTCCGGCTCGTCACCGAACGCGAGCTCGCCCCAGACGTCGCCCACGACGGCGCCAACGGGCAGCTCGATCTCGACGCTTCGAGATCCCGCGCGCTCACGAAGCGCCGCGAACAACCGCACTCGAACCTTCACGGAAAGAGGGTATCGGCGGCGCACCCTCCTTCCGCGCTCGGGCGCTAAGCAGGCACCGGCTCCTCGAGCGGGGACGCGATCTCGATCGGGGCGCCGATCACGAACACCTGCGGGCCCCCGGGCGCAACCGGCTCGTCGAACGTCGCAACGAGCGTGGGTGCCGAGAAGAAACCGAGTACCCGGAGCGTCCCCACGCCGACGTTGCGGATGTCATGCGGTTCCATCGCGGGAACCGTCAGGATCGCCCCCTCCTGCGCGATCGCCGTCTCTTCCCCGACGGTTGCCTCGCCTTCTCCCTCCAGGATCAGCAGGAGCTCCTCGGAGCTGTCGCGGTGCAGCCCGACGTGCATTCCAGGGTCGAGCTCGAAGTACACCGTCGCCGTGCTCGCGTTACCGACCTGGCTGTGGTGAGGAAAGCCGACCCGGACGCGCCGACTCGGGTCGAGCGCCGACTCGACGTCCATGAGGGAAAACGAGTTGAGATCAACCTGTTGCATCGCTCTTCTCCTTTTGTTGCACAATACTGTGCATCGATTATGCTCAGAGGACTCGTCCCTTGTCAAGTTTCGAGGTACACTTCTGTGCAATGACCCGCAAATACGAATTGAACCGGCGCGCCGAAAGGCAGGCAGAGACGCGTAACCGGATCGTGCAGGCCACGGTCGGCCTGCACACGAGCGTCGGCCCTGCGCAGACGACCATCTCCGCCATCGCGGAGCGAGCGGGCGTGCAGCGCCACACGGTCTACGCGCACTTTCGCGACGAGCGCACGCTCTTCGATGCATGTTCGGCGCACTGGGCCGCGCTCCATCCCTTCCCAGATGCGTCTATGTGGACCGACGCCGACGATCCGCAGAGCCGCCTGCGGGCGGCTTTGGACGCGGTCTACGAATGGTACGAACGCGTCGGATACGACCTCGAGATCTTCAAGCGCGACTCCGGAGTCCATGCGACGACCGCCGCGCTCGTCGCTCGCCGAGAGGAAGGTCTGCTGTCGCTCAGAGACGGGCTCGCAGCGGGCTGGTCGCGGCGTAAGGCGGTGCGGGCGGCCATCGGGCACACCCTCGAGCTCGAGACCTGGCACTCGCTCGTCCGACGCCACGGCCTGACACGGACGCAGGCCGTCGACGCGATGCTGCGGTTCGTCGCCAGCGTATAGATGCATCTAGCCTTCGGGCGATGGCGAGGGCCGAAGATCGCCGGCTGACCGACTCCGGCATCGAGGTGAAGCCCGTCTACACGGCGGACGACGTCCCGCCCGGTCCGCTCGAGCTTCCGGGCGAGGATCCGTTCACGCGTGGCCCTACCGCGACCATGTATCGCGGCCGCCCCTGGACGATCCGTCAGTACGCGGGCTTTGGCTCCGCCGAGGAGACGAATGCACGCTTCCGTTACCTGCTCGAACGCGGGCAGACCGGGCTCTCGGTCGCGTTCGACCTGCCGACCCAGCTCGGCTACGACTCGGACGATCCTCTGGCAGAGGGCGAGGTCGGACGCACCGGCGTTGCGATCGACTCGATCGCCGACATGGAGGTCCTGCTCGAGGGGATACCTCTGGCCGAAGTGTCCACGTCGATGACGATCAACGCCCCTGCCGCACTGCTCCTTCTTCTCTACGAGCTCGTGGCGGAAAAGCATGGCGTCAGCAGGGACAAGCTACGGGGCACGGTGCAGAACGACGTCCTCAAGGAATACGTCGCCCGTGGGAACTACATCTTCCCGCCGCGTCCCTCGATGCGGTTGACGACGGATCTCTTCGCCTACTGCGAGGAGAGGCTCCCCAACTGGAACACGATCTCCATTTCCGGGTACCACATCCGCGAGGCCGGCGCGAGCGCGGCGCAAGAGCTCGCGTTCACGTTCGCGAACGGCATCGCGTACTGCGAAGCGGCGATCGCCGCGGGGCTCTCCCCCGATAGCTTCGGGGAGCGGCTCTCGTTCTTCTTCAACGCGCACAACCACTTCTTCCAGGAGGTGGCGAAGTTCCGGTCGGCGCGGCGGCTGTGGGCGGAGATCATGAGCGAGCGCTTCGGGGCGACGAACCCGCGGGCGACCGCGCTTCGCTTCCACGCGCAGACCGGCGGGTCGACCCTCACCGCCCAGCAGCCGGAGAACAACATCGTGCGCGTCGCGATCCAGGCGCTCTCGGCCGTCTGCGGCGGTGCACAGTCGGTCCACACGAACTCGTTCGACGAGGCGCTCGCGCTGCCGAGCGAGCGAGCCGCGCGGATCGCGCTCAGGACGCAGCAGATCCTCGCCCACGAGGCCGGCGGCACGGACACGGCCGACCCGCTTGGCGGCGCCTACTTCATCGAGGCCCTTACGAACGAGCTCGAGGAAAAGGCACGGGAGCTGATCCAGCGGGTCGACGACCTCGGTGGCGCGGTCGTCGCGATCGAGCAGGGATTCGTTCAGGCAGAGATCGAGGCCTCGGCCTTCCGTCATCAGGCCGAGGTCGAGTCAGGCGAACGCGTTGTCGTCGGCGTCAACCGCTTCACCGAGGAGGGAGGGGAGCGGGTCGAGCTCCTGCAGGTCGATCCCGAAGGCGAGCGCCGCCAGAGAGAGCGGACAACCCGGGTCCGGGCGGAGCGGGACGCCCAGGGCGCGGCGAGCGCGCTGGCCGAGGTCCGAAGCACTGCCGAGACCGACGCGAACCTCCTCCCGCCGATGCGCGAGGCGCTACGCGCACGCTGCACGATCGGCGAGATCTGCGGCGTTCTCCGCGAGCTTTGGGGTACATATGACGATCGGCATGCGTAGAGGAACGCAGATGGCGGGCGCGACGGCCGTCGTCCTGGCGCTCGGAATCCCGCTCGCGGCGCTCGCCGGGTCA
>JACCUU010000091.1 GCA_013811645.1 Actinomycetota bacterium
TTCCCTTCCGCAGTAGGGGATTGGTGTCCCTCGCGTATTCGTCCAGTGAGACGTACCGGACGTCCCCTTTCTGGGGGGATTTGGTTCAGGGTCCGTAAAGCTTCGATGAACGAGCTCGCGGCCCGAAACGGCAGCGACGCTCGCAAACGGCCGGGCCGGCGTATTAGGATCGCCTCGGTGGCCCTCGGCAAGAATGCCAAGATCGAGCTTCTGAAGCGCGTTCCCCTCTTCGCGGGGTGCTCGAACGCCGAGCTCCGCGAGATCGCGCTGAGCGCCGACGAGATCGATCTGCGCGACGGCCACGTGCTGACGCGAGAGGGCAAGCCGGGCCGCGAGTTCTTCGTGCTGATCGAAGGGACGGCCCGCGTGTCGAAGGGTGACAAGAAGATCGCCGACTTGCGCGCTGGAGACTGGTTCGGAGAGATCGCGCTTCTCACGCACACCCCCCGCACCGCCACCGTGACCGCGACGTCCCCGGTGCGCGTGCTCGTCGTCACCGATCGCGCGTTTCGTCGTGTCGTCGAGACGATGCCGAGGATCGCGCTCAAGGTCCTCGCGAGCGTCGGGCAGCGGCTCGATCACGACGCTAGGAGCTAGCGGCTGTCGAAGAGCGGAACACGGCGACCGCGGACGCGAAGCGGACGCCTTTAGGGATTTCGCGCGACCGAAATTCCGCTAGCGGAATTTCGGTCAGCGCAACTAGACCAAGGCGGCTTCGCCGAGCAGCGCGCGCGCCTCGGCGTAGAAGTCTGCGTCCGGCTTCACGCGGTAGTCGGGGCCGAGAGCGAGCGTGCGTGCGCCGAGTGACGTCTCGAGGGACACGTACACAGGAGCGTCGCCTGGGAAGTCCTTGACGAGGATCGCGAGCTCGCGTATGAGCCCGGCAGGCGCCTCGCGCGCATCGATTCGCAGTCGCACCTCGCGTCGTACCGGCGTCGACTCGAAGGCAGTGACCTCCAACGCGACGAGCTTCGTCTCCCCCGCCTGCTTGTGGTCGACCCGCCCCTTGACGATCAACATGCGATCCGTCTCGAGATGGTCGCGCGCCGCGGCGTAGGTGGAGTTGAAGACGACGACCTCGGCGCTTCCCGTGGGATCGTCGAGCGTCGCGAAGACCATCGGCTCGCCGCGCTTGGTCGTCACCTGCTTGAGGCCGGCGACGATCCCGCCGACGACGACGATCTCGCCGTCGCGGCGGCGCTCGACGTCGGCGAGCGTGCAGTCGGTCTTGCGCCTGAGCTCGCCCGAGACCTTCTGGAGCGGGTGCTCGGAGACGTAGAGCCCGAGTGTCTCCTTCTCCAGTCGAAGCAGCTCGCGCTCGTCGAACTCACCGGAGGGGATCGCAGGATGGTGCTTCTCTCCGGAAGCCTCCTCCGCTTCGCCGAAGCCGCCGTCGAAGATGGAGGCCTGCCCGGCGAGACGGTCGGCCGCGTGCTTGTGACCAAGACCGAGTGCGCTGTCCAGCACTGCAAGCATCCCCAGCCGAGTCGCACCCGTGGAGTCGAGAGCGCCGCACTTCACGAGCGACTCGAGCGCACGCCGGTTCACGGTCTGCGGATCGGCGCGCTCGGTGAGCTCCCAGATCGTCGCGAACGGCCCACCCTCCTTGCGCGCCCGCACGATGGCCTCAGCGGCGGACTCCCCGACGTTCTTCACCGCGTTCAGCCCGAAGTGGATCGTCCCGTCGACGATCGCGAAGTCGTGCTGGGAGGAGTTCACGTCCGGCGGGCGGACGTCGATGCCCATCTCGCGGCAGGCATTGACGTAGAAGGGCACGCGATCCTTCGTGTTCATGACCGACGAGATGAGCGCTGCCATGTACTCGCGCGCATGGTTGGCCTTGAGCCACGCCGTGCGATACGCAATGAGCCCGTAGCACGCGGCGTGCGCCTTGTTGAAGGAGTAGTCCTGCGACGACTCCATGTCCTTCCAGAGCTGCTGAGCAACTCCCGCCGCGACGTCGTTCTGCGCGCATCCCTCCAGGAACTTGTCCTTGAGCGACGCCATGAGCGAATGGATCTTCTTCCCGATTGCTTTCCGAAGTGTTTCCGCTTCCGCTGGTGAGAACCCGCCGAGCTGCTTCGCGATCTCCATGTACTGCTCCTGATAGATGCAGATCGCGTAGCTCCCGCCGGTGATCGCCTCGAGCCGTGGGTCGGCGAAGGCGACCTGCTCTTTCCCGTGCTTTCTGGCCGCGTAGGTCGGGATATAGCCCATGGGGCCCGGCCGGTAGAGCGCGACGAGCGCGATCAGGTCCTCGAACTCCGTCGGCTTGACGAGCCGCAGGGCTTCGCGCATGCCGGAGGACTCGAACTGGAAGACCCCCGTCGACTCGCCACGGGCGAGCATCGCGTAGGTCGGGCCGTCGTCGAGCGGGAGCGTCCCGATGTCGACCCCGCCGATGAGCTCCACGGCCTTGTCGATGACGTCGAGGTTCCGCAAGCCGAGGAAGTCCATCTTCAGGAGGCCGAGCTCGACGACGTCGTGCATCCCGAGCTGGGTCACGATCTCCTGGTCGGAGCCCTTCTGCTGCAGTGGCACGAGCTCGATGAGGGGCTGGGCGCCGATGACGACTCCGGCCGCATGGATCGAATCCGCTCGGGTGAGCCCTTCCAGCGGCCCCGCGAGGTCGAGGATCTCCTTCGCGACCGGGTCCGAGTCGACCGCCTGCCGCAGCTCCGATCCGGGGCGAAGAGATTCGGTGAGCGTCTGTCCTGGACCTTCCGGGACGAGCTTCGCGATTCGGTCGACGACCCCGTAGGGGATGTCGAGCACCCGGCCCGCGTCGCGGATCGCCGCGCGCGCAGCCATCGTCGAGAACGTGATGATCTGGGCGACCCGGTCGCGTCCGTACTTCTCGGCGACGTAGTTGATGACCTGATCGCGCCCGGCGACCGAGAAGTCGATGTCCATGTCGGGCAGGTCCTTGCGCGCCGGGTTCAGGAAGCGCTCGAAGAGCAGGCCGTAGCGCATCGGGTCGACATCGGTGATCTCGAGGCAGTACGCGGCGAGCGAGCCTGCCGAGGAACCGCGCCCGGGGCCGACGCTGACCCCGTTGTGCTTGGCGAAGTGGATGAAGTCCCAGACGATGAGGAAGTAGTCCGCGAAGCCCATCTCGCGCACCGTCTTCAGCTCGAAGCGAAGCCGCTCGTGGAGCTCCGGCGTGGCCTTGCCGAAGCGCTTGAGCAATCCCTTCTCGCACAGCTCGACCAGGTAGTCGAACGCGTCACGCCCCTCCGGCACCGGGTAGCGCGGCAGCAGGATCTTGCCGAGCTCCATCTCGACCGAGCAGCGCTCGGCCACCTCGAGCGTCCGTGCGAGCGCATGCTCGTACCCGGCGAAGTCGCCTGCCATCTCCTCGGGCGTCTTGAAGAAGAACTCGTTCGTGTCGAAGCGCCAGTGCGCGGGGTTTTTCAGCGTGTCGCCGGACTGGATGCAGAGGAGCGCCTCGTGCGCGTAGGCGTCCCCCGCGTCGAGGTAGTGGACGTCTCCCGTCGCGACGAGCGGGAGGCCCGTCTCCTCGGCAAGCGCGACCAGCTTGGGGTTGATCGCCTGCTGCTCCGCAAGACCGGCGTTCTGGAGCTCGACGTAGGTGGAGTCGCGTCCGAAGACCTGCTGGAGGCGGTCGAGGTCTTCGCGCGCATCCTTCGGCCGCTCCTCGGCGAGCGCCCGGGACACACGCCCCGAGAGACATCCAGACAGCGCCACCAGCCCCTTGGCGTGGCTCTCGAGCAGCTCCCAGTCGACGCGCGGCTTGTAGTAGTACCCCTCGAGGTAGCCCAGCGAGCAGAGCTTGATGAGGTTCGCGTAGCCCTCGTTCGTCTCGGCGAGAAGCGTCAGGTGCGCATAGCCCTTGGTCTGAGCGCGCCGGTCGTCTGCGACGTACACCTCACAGCCGACGATCGGCTTCACGCCCTCCCTGCGGGCCTCCCGGTAGAGCTCGACGGCGCCCGCGAGCGAGCCGTGGTCGGTGAGCGCGACCGCAGGCATCTCGAGCCGCTTCGCCTTCTCCACGAGCGCCGGGATCCGGCAGGCCCCGTCGAGAATCGAATACTCGGAGTGAACGTGGAGGTGGACGAAGGGCGGCGCGGCGGGGTGACTCACGGGAGGGCAAGCTTAGTACGGCACTCGGCTAGCCCTTGAAGACGCCCACGCTGCGCCTTACGCCGCGCCGACCTGCCAGAACGCGTCGGCCAGGCGACGCCACTCGTCACGAAGATCGGCCCGGCCGGTCACCTGCTGGAGCTCCCAGTACGCCCGAATGAGCGCGCCGAGATCCGGCTCTGAGCCCTCCACTCGTCCCGCCTCGAGCACGCGCAGGTACCAGGAGGCGGGTTCGATTCCGAGCTCGGCCGAAAGCGTGAGCGCGCGGTCGCGCAGGGCTTCGGTGGGCGTTGCGAGGCGATCCATGCCCGAGCTATCGGCACCCGCGACGAGCCGATTGAGGCGGTCCCCTCGGACGGGGGAACAAGCGTCCGGGCAAACTGAGCGTCGCCGACAATGCGCCCTCCGACCGTCATCGTCCCTGGCCGCCTCATCGCCGGCCGCCACCCGTGTGCCTGGGGCCCGCAGGATGCGCCGGAGGAGGTCGCGCGGCTGCTGGAAGCGCGGGTCACCCTCTTCGTCGATCTCACGCAGGAGGGTGAGCTCGAGCCGTACGCCTCGCTCGTTCCGCCCGCCCGCCATGTCCGGATGCCGATTCGGGACTTCTCCGTGCCCGCTCCCGACGATCTCGTCGCGACGCTCGACGCGATCGACGCGGAATTGGGCGCGGGAGGGCTCGTGTACGTGCACTGCTGGGCGGGCTGCGGCCGGACCGGCGTCGTCGTCGGGTGCTGGCTCGTCCGGCGGGGCTTTGATCCCAAGGACGCGCTCGCGAGGATCGCGGAGACCCGCGGTCTCGGCTGCCCGCAGACGCTGGAGCAGCGGCTGCTCGTCTTCGGCTGGGAGGCGGGTCGGTAGCACCGGCAGGTCGGTAGTACCCCGCATGCGGAACCTCGCGATTCCCCACCTCCCCGCCGCTGGTCCGCTTCGCGGACAGTCGCTACCGCGACTCCCTGAAACGGGTGAGCGTGCTGAGAGCAACGGGCTCCGATAGGCGTGTTGAGCATGTGCGCCGGCTTCGTGGTTTTCCGCGCTCGCGGCGTCGAGGGGACGTGTTGAGCCCGGACGCCCGGTACGCGATCGCTCCCGCGGACGTCGACTCGGGAACCCGTGCCGGAGAGCCGATGCCGTCGCCAGCTGAGATCGACACCGACGGGCTCGAGGAGCGTATCGGGGCGCTCGCCAACCTGGTCGGCGAGATCGCCGATCGCGTGCGCGCCGCAGAGCTCGCGACCGGCGACGAGAAGACGGCGAAAGAGCTTCGGCGCGCGATGGAAGCGGTCGCGAAGCACGACCCTAGGCTCGAAAGCCGACTGACGAACCGGATCGACGTCCTCGCCGACCGCCTCGGCACGCTCGCCTCCGCCGTGTCGACGACGTCGTCGGAGCTCGCACGGAGGGACGGCGAGCTGGCGGCCCTTCGCCGCGAGCTCGAGCGGGGGAGCGCGCAGATCCAGGCATTCGGACAGGAGGTCGCGAGAGGAGGTTCCGCAGCCGAGATCGACAAGCTCCGAAAGACGGTTGCAAGCCTCTCGACCGAGCATTCGCCTCGGAAGGCAGACGAGCAGGTCGTTCGGCTCGGCGGGAAGGTCGACTACCTGACCGAACGCGTCGACACGCTCGCCAAGACCGTCGCGGCGACCGCAGCCGGGCTAGCCGGGCGAGACGGAGACCTCGCCACACTCCGCCAGAAGCTCGACGAGCGCGCGAGGCGCCTGGAGCAGGGGATCCTGGAACTGGGGCAGCGTCCTGCCGAGGCGGGGCTCGGCCGACGCCTCGAGGATCTCGAAGCCGAGGTCGAGCAGTCGATGGCAGGCATGGGCGAGAAGCAGGCTGCCGTCGAGCACCGGATCGCAGCACACGAGGTAGCACTGACCGGATCGGCTCGAGAGGCTGCGCGGATCGGCGAGCTCGGGCTCGGGCTGGCGGAGCTCACCGGTCGGCAGGAGACGGCAGAACGCGATCGCGAGAACGATCTGGTGAGAGTCACTGCGTTGGAGCTGGATCGTCGGACGTCGACGAACGCCGACGTGGAGAGCGTTCGCGAGGCGATCGCCTCGCTGTTGGACGACGTGGAACGTGACCGGGCGACCGTCGAAACGCGCCTCGACACGATGGCAAGGGATCGCAGCGAGCAGGCGGCAGAGATCGGCCATGCGTCCAGAGCTGTCGCGAATCAGCTGGAAGGGCTCGTCGAGCGGATCGAGAGGGTCGAGCACCTGCAGGTTGCGGGCGCGACCGAGACCACGCGCTTGTCGGCCGAATGGGCGGCGAGGATCGAAGCCGTCACCTCGCTCGAGGCTCAGCTGCAATCGCTGGCGGAGAGCGTGGCGGAAGCCGCCCGGGGCGCGGAGAGCGAGGACGGCGCGGGACTTACGGAGCTCGACGCGCGTCTCCAGGCCGTCGAGCGGGCGGGCGTAGATGTCGCAGCCGAAATCACGCGCGTGTCGGCTTCCTGGTCAACAGAGCTCGAGAGGATCGCCGCCAAGATCGACGATTCCGCCGCGACCGCGCTGGACGCAACGTCACGCGACGCGCAGGCCGAGCGGATTCTGACGGAGCTCGGCACGCGACTCGATGCCATCGTGCACGAGCGGCAGACGGTCGCGGCCCAGATTGCGATGGCCTCGGAGAACGAGGTCGCCGAGCTTCGAACCCTCATCGCCGGCTTTCGTACGCGCTTGGCGCCCGTCGACCTGGAAAGTCCCGGTCCACCGTACGTCGGAGGCCGCCTCGACGAGCTGGCCCGCAGGCTCGACTCGATCGGCGACGTCGGCCCGGATCAGGAACTCGAGTCCGGCGCGGGTGAGGGTCGCCTACGGCTCGAGCTGCGCGCTCTCGAGCTTCGCGCGGAGCCCACCGAAAAGGCGGCTCAACAGAATCGGGACGCGGTTCTCGCGCAGCTCGATCTGCTCGCGGGCCAGATCGAGTCACGTTTCCAGAGGCTCGAGGCAGAACCGACCGACCCCTCGAGCTCCGAGGAAGCCGGCCAAGCCGAGGTCGTGCCACTTCGCGGTGCAGAGGTGTGAAGACCGCCTGATGAGGTCATAACGAGATGATGCGGCTCCTCGACCTCATGGTATTTCTCGGTGTGCGCAGCTCCTGGGCGCGCAGCCGGCTCGCCTACCGGCTCCTCCTGAGCATCGTCGTCGCCGACCGCGCGCGACGCTGATTTGCCCGGCACAGGATCGGAAACCGCTCTCGCGGATTCCGATCGCGCAAGATCCCTAAGACCGCTTCGCGGCCGCGTCATGCCTCGATGACGAATGCCATCAGGATCGCGTCGACGACGTCGTCGCCACGGGCGTAGTGCTGCTTTCGGTAGCCCTCGCGCTCGAAGCCGAAGGACTCGTACAGGTGTACCGCGGGCTCGTTCCACGGGAAGACGTGCAGCTCGAGCTTCCGCACCCCCACCGTCCGCGCCCAGGCGACCGCTTCGGCGAGCAGCTTCGTCCCGATCCCCTGCCGACGATGGCTTTCGGCGACCATCAGTCCGAGATCCGCGACGTGGTGGCTTGCGGGGTGCGGATCGCGGGAGAGCGAGAGCCGCCCAACGACACGGTCGCCGTCGGCTGCGACGATGACGGTCGCGTCCGGGTGGCGGAGAACGGTCTTCAGGTATCTCCGCTCGCTCGAGACCGACCGCCAGCTCTCGGTGGCGAGGATCCACCGTCCCTCTTCGCCTCCGACCGCCTGCGCGAGCTCGACCAGCGCGGCCGCGTCGCTCGGCTCGGCGCGTCGGACGCGAATCACGCGACGACCCGTCCCGCGCCACCCCGTCGCGGGTCCCCGGCCGCTGCGAGGGTACCGCTCGGATCCAGCTCGACGGCCTGCACCCCACCGAAGTAGAGGTTGCGACCCGCCCAGCGCACGACGTTCCAGCTCTCCTCGAGAGCCGCGGTCGACTCGTCGGATCGGCCGCCCTCGACGTGCAACGTGTCCCCGTCGACGTGCAGGCGCGGAGCAGCGATCGCGTCGCCGACTCGAGCCGACCGACCGACGACCTGCCAGGCGACTTGAGCGATCGCCCCGGCAAGTCGCACCGAACCGGCGCTGCCGAGGACGAGCCGAGCGCGGCCGTCTCGCAGAACGAGCGTCGGTGTCAGCATGCTCGGCAGCCGCGTCCCTGCGGGACGGAGGTCGTGGCCGATCACGTCCAGCTCGCCGAGCATGTTGTTCATCTGCGCGCCGCCGCGGAAGACACCCGAGCCGGACCCGAGGGTCGAGGAGAGAGCTGCCGCCTTCCCTGACTCGTCGACGACGGAGATGTGCGTGGTGCCCGTGAGCTTGCCGCTGGCGGAAGCGCGATAGGCGTCTCGAAGCGCATCCGCGACGTCTCCGGCCGACGGCTCCGTAATCGCCCCGAGCTGTCCGAGGATCGCGACGACGATCGCGCCGCCGCGTGACGGTGGCGGCGCGGTGAAGACCGGGTGGCCGAGCAGCGTGGTCTTGAGCGGCACGCGGTCGATGACCTGGTAGTCGGAGAGATCGTCCGCGTACTCCGGGAGAAGCTCGGCGACCGCAGCTGCCCGGACATCGCGGATCCGCTCGAGCGTCGCGCGGAGGTCGCCCGTCATGACCCGTGCGGGATCTCCGTAGACGCGACGGCCCTCTTCCTCGCGGAGGAGGATCGAGGAGAGGATTCCATGCAGGAACGCGCGCGGCTCGTCACACGTAACGCCCTGGGACGCGAGTGCGAGCGCGGGCTCCACGAGATCTGCCCAGTCGATCGTCGAGAAGCGCCGATGGGCTTCCTCGAGACCGGCGACAAGTCCCGGCACCGCGACCGATCCCACACCGACATGGAAGGCCTGGGTTCCCGCGTCCGCGAAGTCGATCAACACCTCGTCCATGACCCCCGGCTGGGCAGCCGGAACGGCGAAGAAGCAGTCGAGCAGCACGGCCTCTCCACCCGGCTCGTGGACGAGGAGGAACCCACCCCCCGCCGGTCCGGTCAGCGGGCCCTCGGTGACGAATGCGGTGAAGGCGGCCGCAAGCAGCGCGTCGACCGCATTGCCGCCGTCTCGAAGCACCTTCGCCCCCGCCTCGGCGGTCAGCGGATGGCCTGCTGCGATCGCGCCGCCCATCTTCACAATCTATTTGGCGCTCGTCCTGAATCCGCGCGAGCGGATGCGGCACCTAGGAGCTCAGGAACGCGGGGAGCTCGTCGTCGGAGCCCCGCGAGGAGGCGCCCTCGAAGGTCGGACGCGTCAGGCGGCGACGGCTCCCGCCCAGGCCGGTGGCGACGACGGTCACCCAAACCTGTCCGGTGAGGCGCGGGTCGACGTTTGCTCCGAAGATGATGTTCGTCTCGTCGGTCGCGGTAGCGCGCACGACCTCGGCCGCCTCGTTGACCTCGACGAGCGAGAGATCGTCACCGCCGGCGATCGAAAGCAGGATCCCGCGGGCGCTCACGATCTCGCCGTCGATCAGCGGCGAGCCGAGCGCACGTTCGGCGGCCTCTTGCGCACGGTTCGGCCCGGTCGCGTAGCCGATGCCCATTAGCGCGGAGCCGGCGTCCTGCATCACGGTGCGCACGTCGGCGAAGTCGAGGTTGATCAGGCCCGGCGTCGTGATCAGGTCACAGATGCCCTGGACGCCCTGGCGGAGGACGTCGTCGGCGATCCTGAACGCGTCGATCATCGACGTGGAGCGGTCGAGTACGTCGAGGAGCCGGTCGTTCGGGATCACGATGACGGTGTCGCACGCGGCTCGCAGCTCCTCGACGCCGCGATCCGCCGCCGTTCGGCGGCGCGTGCCTTCGAAGCGGAACGGCGTGGTGACGATCCCGACCGTGAGGGCGCCGATCTCGCGTGCGATGCGCGCGACCACCGGGGCGGCTCCTGTTCCGGTGCCGCCGCCCTCGCCTGCGGTGACGAAGACCATGTCCGAGCCGCGCAGCGTCGCACGCAGCTGGTCGGCCGCATCTTCGGCCGCGGCGCGACCCACCGTCGGGTCAGCGCCCGAGCCGAGGCCGTGGGTCACGCCTTCTCCGATGTGGATCTTGGTGGGGGCATCCGAGACCGCGAGTGCCTGCATGTCGGTGTTCACGGCGATGAAGTCGACCTGGGCAATCCCGGCATCGATCATGCGATGGAGCGCGTTCAGGCCGGCGCCGCCAACGCCGACGACCCGGATCGCGGCGAGATACGCCGTTCCCTTGGGCGGGGGGACGCGGTGCAGTCGCGGCGCGGGCTCGAGGATCGTCTGGAAATAGCGCGCTGCCGCGCGGGAAGCCGTAGCCTCGGTCGCGGCGGTGGCGGGCTCCTGTAGAGCCTTCGGCGGCGTGCGTGGCTTCGTGGCCGCCGGCGGGGCGCTCTGCCGCGGCGCCGTCTGTTCCTCTTCCTCCTCGACTTCCCCGAAGTCGTGGACGTGCTCGACCGTCGCTTCGAGCGCGGCCCGTGCGCGAGGGCTCAGCTCATCCGTGTCCGCGGGCCGCTCGGGCTGCTCACCTTCGGCGGGCGCATCCTTGGCGCGCTGGGCGGCCTCGGTCTTGCGGAAGAGCTCGGCCAGCGGGCCCTCACGCATGCTCGCGCGCTTGCGCGCCATCGAGCACCTCCTTCGCGAGATCGCGGTACGCCTGAGCCGCTGGGCCAGTGGGGTCGTAGCGCAGCACGGAGCTCCCCTTCACCGGCGCCTCCGCGTAGCGCACGGTCTTGCGGATCCGCGTCTCGAACAGGAGATCGCCGAAGTTTTCCTGCAGGATCTCGATGGCCTCGCGCGCGTGCAATGTCCGCCCGTCGTACATCGTGGGGACGATGCCCTGCACGCGAACCGCGGGATTCAAGTTCTCACGCACCATGGCGAGCGTGTTCTCGAGTTGCACGAGGCCGCGCAGCGAGAGGTACTCGCACTGCACCGGCACGATCACTCCGTCGGCCGCGACGAACGCGTTGATCGTCAGCAGGCCGAGCGACGGAGGCGTGTCGAGAAGCACGTAGTCGTACTTGTCGCGAACCTCGACGAGTGCCTTCTCGAGCGCCCGCTCGCGCCCGATCAGGGCAGAGAGCGCGAGCTCCGCGCCGGCCAGGTCGATGGAGGCAACGGCAATGTCGACCTCGACGGTGTGGATGACGTCGGAGATAGGGACCCGGTGCACGAGGACGTCGAACATCGATCGCTCGATCACGTCGGGGTTCATTCCCTGGCTCATGGTCAGGTTGCCCTGCGGGTCGAGATCGATGATGAGGACGCGCTTGCCGGCTTCCTTGAGCGCGACGCCGAGGTTCAGCGTCGTCGTCGTCTTGGCGACGCCGCCCTTCTGGTTCGCGAAGGCGATCACCCTTGCCAGCGGGTGCTCCTCGGGATCGTCGGTGAGCTCGGAGGACGGAACCGCGTGGAGCCGCGGCACCGCCGTCGACTCGACTGCGGTATCCGTCTCGCCGGCAGGCTCGACAGGCTCGGGCGGCGGCTGGGACCGCGGCAGGATTCGTGAGAGTCCCATGACCGCCTCACCTTCCCGTCTCCGGCTGAAACTCCTTCAATGCCGTTCACGGTAGCCACACGGGCTCCGACTTCAGTCTTCCCCGTCCCAGTAGTCGAGCGACTCGCCGAGGCGCGCGATCACGCCGAGGCCTGTGAAGTACACCTTCCCCGAGCGCGGGTAGTAGCAGATGTCGTTCGGATCCCTCGTGCCGTACATGAGCACGGACATCCCGTGCTCGCCCGCGCGAAAGGTGTGGCCGACGCCGGTGCCGGCCGGTCTGGCGACGACCGATCCGGCGCGAACCGGCTGCTCGACGATTCCATCCTCCTCCCACAGGAGCAGATCGCCGTCCCCGTCGAGCACGACGAAGATCTCCTCCTCGGCCGAGTGGCAGTGCGGGGGAGCGTTCAGCTTGCCCGGGAGCACTTCGGCCAGCCGCAGGCCCGTCCAGGACGAGCCAGCCGCCCGGCCGAGGTTCCGCACGCGGCGACCGACCGTGGCGCCGTCCCGCTCGACGGATTCGACGTCTGCGACGTTGACGATCGTCGACGGCCGTGGCGCCGTCTCGCCGATGGCTGCCGGGCCTGCCGCGGCCTCCCGTGCCCAGGGGTGGTCTTCCTCGGCGCCGACGGGCGCCCAGGTCTCGCCCAGCCATGCGACTCCGGCGCGCGGCAGCCAGGTCACGCCGGCGGAATACGTTCGCTGACCGAAAGCCAGCACGTCGATGCCGTCATCGCCAGCGCGCAGCGTGTGGGCGTTCGCGAGCGCGAGATGGACGAGGCAGTCGCCCGCGCCGACGTCGTAGGCGAGCGTGTCTTCGCCCTCCCACTGGACGGAGACGCCCGATCCCGCCAGCACGTAGAAGATCTCCTCCTCGGCCCCCTCGAGATGAAGCGGAGTCGACCACATCCCCGGGTCGACCCGGATCCGCTTGACCCCGATCGTCTGCGAATCGCGGCCCGTCAGGCTCTGCCACGTCCCCGCAATGTGGCCTCGCTCCCGGCGCCAGCTCTTGACATCGTCCCAGTGCGAGATCACACGGCGATCATGTCATGCGAAAGGGCCTTCGGAGTCGCCCCGGCCAACGCTGACCGCAGACCGTCGACGGCATCCCCTCCAGCATCACCTCCCTCCGTGCTCGCCCAGGCTTCCGCCTCTCCGAGCAGTGCTCGCAGCTCGGGCAGAAGCGCCGCACGCCCGGCGCCGGACCGGTCGAGCGCCTCGATTCGCTCCAGCCGCTCCAGCACCGCTCGTGCCTCGTCCATGGAGCCCACGCTAGCCCGCTTCGCGTCACGGGTGGGAAACGACTCTGTGCCGACTTCGTGCCGAAGTGCGCCCTCGAACGAGGGCGGCTTCAGACGGCCTCGGCCCAGGCCGTCTGTCGCCGTGAAAGTCCCAGGAGCTCGCGGTCGAGCTCGTGCACGAGCTCGCTTCGATCGGGTGCGCGCAGCGTCGCCACCAGCGCCCGTCTGGCCGCATCGACGCAGGCCGTGCTTCCGCCGTCCCCTCCGGCAAGCGCGACGAGATGACCATGCAGCTCCTCGCGGGCAGTGCTGTCGGCCTCCAGAAGCACCGCCGCACGCAGCGGCCAGGTTTCACCGAGGAGCGCGCCGAGCGCGGCGCGAAGCTGCTCGGCCCGGAACGGCTCGTTCTGGAACAGGGAAAGCTCCCAGCGGTCGAGCGCCTCGGCCAGCTCCGGGTCACCGTCGGCTTTGCCGAGCGCGGCAAGCACGTCCATGGCGATCGGAGCCCGGAATGCGTCCAGGCGGGACGGCTCCCCCGGTGGCTGTGTCGCGGCGATCGGGAGCACCGGGCGGACGCCGAACGGCCGGCCGTCGAGGGTTTCGAAAAGAACCGGCCCCGCGGCCAGCGCCGCTGCCGTCGTCAACCGGATCGCGCTCACCGCATCAGCGATCTCGGCGGGCGAGTCGGGGGGATCGGCGCCTGAATCGAGATCGACGAAGAGCTCGAGCACGCAGCAGCGGTCGGGCTCGCGACCGAACCCCGGTGGCAGCAACCCCCGCGACTCGGGCCAGTGGGTCGAAAGCTCTCCCGACGCGAAATGGCGGATCGAGAGGCCGGGCGCGAGGTCGACCGGCCCTGCAACCGACAGTCCGATGAGCGGCACGAGCGCGCGGAACTGCCGCCGCTCCCCGAAGAGCGTCGACTCGAGGATCCCATACGCGTGCTCGAAGGCCTCGTCGTCCCAGTCGAACCCGCCGCACGACTCCGCTGTCGAAGTGAGCAACCCGAGGAGCACCGTACGAAAGAGCGCGTCGTCCTCGCTCGCCTTAGTGCCGGCATGGGCGCGGGCGAAGATCGCGGCTGCGGGCTCACGGTCGAGCTCGTCGAGGGCAAGGCGCGCGTCGTCACGCGAGCGGAGAAGTGATTCGCGGTCTTCGATGAACGATCGAACGAGCGGACGTAGCTCGTACAAGGCAGGGCCGTTTCGCTGAACATGCTCTTCGAATGCAAACGGCAGCTCGGCGCCGTCTTCGAGCTCGCGGCCGAGGACGACGAACGCCCCGAGGACGAAGCCGCGCAACAGCGGATAGAGGTGGGGCGCGCGCACGGGCACGTCTTCCGGGTACGCGGCCGGGCCCGGCTCTCCTCTCTGGACAGAGCTACGGTCGCAGAACCGCGCGCCGAGGACCTGCGAGGAAGCCGGACTCGACCAGCAAGCTCATCGCCTCCGTCTCGATGACCGGCACGCCGTCGAAGCGCTCGACCGCAAGGCGCTTCGCTCCTCCCGATCTGACGTGGGCGACGAGCGAGGCGAGCGCCGGACGCAACCACTCGGGATCCGGCTCCCGCAGCGGAACGAGCGAACGGCCACCCCGCTCCACGAACAGCACCGCCTCACCGTCGACCAGGACTACCCAGGCACCGGCTACCCGCGCGGCGCGCGCACCGGCTCGGCGCGGCCAGGGTACAGCGGCTCCATATGGCTGAGCGGGATCAGCCGCCGCCAGGACAAGCGCATCCCGCTCCCTGACCTCGCGCGCTTCCGTCCGCAGCTCGCGCAAACGCTCGACGGCTCCGGGCAACGCGAACTGAGCGCCCCCAAGACCTTCGACGAAGTACCCGCGCCGGCAGACTCCGAGCGTCTCGAGCGCCCGCAGCTCGCCGTACACGGCGCCGTACCCGCCCTTGACGCCCTCGCCCCGCACGCCGTCACGCGTCACGATCCCCTGCCGTTCGAGCAGGAGCTCCGCCAGGGCTCGGCGGTCGGGCTGCTCCGGGAAGAGCGACGTCGCGAGCGACCACCTGCCCTGCGTGGGTGACGGCGCACTTGTGCGCGAGCGCAGGAAGCGACGCCTGTTCCGTTCTGGGCGAGGCGCGTCATAGCGGCGTGACGCGCGGAGCGGCGCCCACGAGTCGTTCGTCACCTCACCGGTCCAGACGAGATCCCAGAGCCCCGTCAGCGCGTCGGACGGCTCGAGCTCGGTCCTGGCCAGGAGATCCGCCCAGAAAAGAGCACCTGCGCCGAGCGCGGCACGGATCGAGCTGTGAACCGAGCCCTCCGGCGGCACTTCTCCAGCCGGCGATCCGAGTAGCGCAGCGTCCTCACGAAAGTACACGGCGACGCGATCCAGCCCGGCACCGACCCAGATCACATCGCCTGACGCGCAGAGCGCGTCGAGATCGGCGGGCCGGTACGCAGGAACCCGCCGAGGCAACACGTCACTCTCCCAGAGCGAGACCGGCAGCGCGAGCCCTTGCAGCGGAACGAGAGCCTCACGCAGGGTCTGGCGACGCCCGATCCCGTGCCACGCGGGCAGGAAGCGTCCCAGCGCAGCCTGGTCGGCAGGCTCGACCTCGCGACGCAGGACGGCGAGCGTCGCCCGGCGAATGCGCCGCAGAACGTCCGGGTCACACCACTCGCGCTCGGTGCCGCCCGGCCGAAGCTCTCCGCGCACGAGCTTCTCGTCATGCTCGAGCCCCTCGAGCTCGCCCTCCGCCTTGTCGAGCTCGAGCCCGAATCGAGCCGCCGCCTCGGCGGTCGTGAAAGGCCCGTGGGTGCGGGCGTAGCGACGCAAGACAACGGACAGCGCGTCGGGCACCTGCTCGAGGAAGACGTTCGGGACGCCACCGGGCGGCACCGCACCGAACGCATCCCGGACGAGCCCCGCGTCCTCGACGGCGGCCAGCGGTTCCACCTCGCCGAGCCGAACCCGGATCGCCCGCCGCTCACGCAAGAGCGTCTCGGCGAAGCCACGGTCGTACTCCCCGTCGAGCAACGGCCCGGCCCGCCGCAGCAAGTCATGGAGCTCGTCGGCGTTTCGTGGCATGAGCCGTAGCGAGGCCTCGACCTGCTCGATGGCGCCGAGATCGAGAAGCTCGCGAAGCTCCTCGGCTCCCATCAGCTCGCGGAGAAGCCCGCGGTCGAGCGAGAGCGCCTGCGCCCGCCGCTCCTCGGGCGGCGTGTCGTCCTCGTACATATAAGTCGCCACGTAGTCGAAGAGGAGCGAGGACGCGAACGGGGACGCGGAAGCCGTCTCGACCTCGACGAGATCGAGCTCACGGGTCTGGATCCCTTTGAGAATCCCGCGCAGAGCGGGCAGGTCGAAGACGTCCTGCAGGCACTCGCGATATGTCTCGAGCACGATCGGGAACTGCGGGTAGCGTCGCGCGACCTGGAGCAGGCTCTGCGCCTTCAGCCGCTGCTGCCAGAGCGGCGTACGCTGGCCGGGACGGCGACGCGGGATGAGGAGCGCGCGCGAGGCGTTCTCCCGGAAGCGCGAACCGAAGAGCGCAGACTGCCCGAGCTCCGCGATCACGAGCTCCTCGACGTCCCCGGGGTCGAGCAGGAGATCGGCGAGCGGAGGTGGCACGTCGGCATCCGGGAAGTGCAGCGCGATGCCGTCGTCCGACCAGATCGACTGCGCGTCGACGCCGAGCGAGTCCCTGAGCCGCGCCGCGAGCGCCATCGCCCAGGGTGCGTGCACGCGACCGCCGAACGGGGTCAGCACGCACACGCGCCAGTCGCCGATCTCGTCACGGAAGCGCTCGACGACGATCGAGCGATCCGAGGGGACGACGCCCGTGGCGGCCTCCTGCTCGCGCAGATATGTGACGAGATTCCGCGCCGCCCGCGTGTCCAGGTGGTACTCGCGAGTCAGCGCGGCCTGCGCCTCGTCGTCGGAGAGCGAGACCAGCTCGCGCGATGCGCGGCCGATCCTCTCACCGAGCTCCGCCGGCCGCCCCACCCCTTCGCCCTTCCAGAACGGCGCCACTCCCGGAACTCCCGGTGCCGGGGAGACGAGAACGCGATCCCGCGTGATGTCCTCGATCCGCCACGTCGAGGCCCCGAGGACGAATGTCTGGCCCTCGCGCGCCTCGTACACCATCTCCTCGTCGAGCTCGCCGACCCGCCCGCCGTCGCCGACGAGGTAGACGCCGAAGAGCCCTCGGTCGGGGATCGTGCCGGCATTGGTCACCGCGAGCCGCCGGGCTCCGGTGCGCCCACGCACGATCCCTGCGGTTCGATCCCAGACGATCCGTGGCCGGAGCTCGGCGAACTCGTCGGACGGATACCGGCCCGCGAGCATGTCGAGCACGTTCTCGAGCTGGGCTCGAGAGAGGTCCGAGAACGGGTACGCGCGACGGACGAGCGCGTGCAGCTCGTCCACCGAGATCTCCTCGTCGGCGCAGATGGCGACGATCTGCTGGGAGAGAACGTCGAGCGTGTTTCGGGGAATGCGCGTCTCCTCGATCGCGCCCTCGCGCATCGCGCGCGCCACAACCGCGCACTCGAGCAGGTCGGCCCGGAACTTGGGGAAGATGCGGCCCCGCGACACCGAGTGCAGGTCGTGCCCCGCTCGCCCCACGCGTTGCAGCCCACGGGCGACCGACTTCGGGCTCTCGACCTGGATGACGAGGTCGACGGCGCCCATGTCGATGCCGAGCTCGAGCGAGGACGTGGCAACGAGACACGGGATCCGGCCGGCCTTCAGGAGCTCCTCCACGACGATTCGCTGCTCACGCGCGAGCGACCCGTGGTGGGCGCGCGCGATCTCCTCCCCGGCGAGCTCGTTCAGCCGCAGCGCGAGCCGCTCCGCGAGCCGGCGGTTGTTGACGAAGACGATCGTCGAGCGGTGCTGCCTGACGAGGTCGAGAATGGCGGGGTAAATGGACGGCCAGATCGAGCGGCTCGACTGCTCGGCTGTACCTTGCGCAAGATCGGAATCCGCTAGCGCGGACTCCGACCGCGCGAAAACCCCTGAAGGCGGCCGCTCTGCGGCCGCTGCCGTAGTACGCGAGTCCGCGAGCGGCGGCACGGAGAGATCCGCAGTCGACCCGAGCTCGCGCATGTCCTCGAGCGGAATCACGACCTCGAGATCGAGCTCCTTCCGCGTGCCCGCGTCCACGAGCTCGATCTCCCGCTCCGAGCCTGCGACGAAGCGGCCGATTTCGACAAGCGGGCGCTGCGTCGCCGAGAGGCCGATGCGTTGGAAGGGGCGCTCGACCAGGCCTTCGAGCCGCTCCAGCGACAGCGCGAGGTGCGCTCCGCGCTTGGTTCCGGCAACCGCGTGCACTTCGTCCAGGATCACCGTCTCGATGCCGCGCAAGGTCTCGCGCGCCTGGGAGGTGAGGAGTAAGAAGAGCGACTCGGGGGTAGTGATGAGGATGTCCGGCGGCGTCTTCTGCATCCGTCGCCGCTCGTCCGCGGGTGTGTCGCCAGTGCGCACGCCGACGGAGAGCTCCGAAGCAAGACCTGCAAGCGGGCTCCGGAGGTTGCGCTCGATGTCGTAGTTGAGCGCCTTGAGCGGGGAGACGTACAAGAGCCGGAGGCCCTCGCCGGGCGACGCGTTCAGCCGGTCGATCCCGATCAGGAACGCCGCGAGCGTCTTCCCCGAGCCGGTCGGCGCCTGGATGAGAACGTTTCCGCCCTCCGCGATCGCAGGCCACCCGAGCGCCTGGGCCGGAGTCGGCCCGGCGAACGCCCGCTCGAACCACTTCCTCGTTCCGGGCGAGAAAGCATCGAGCGCGGCCATTTCCCCAGGGTACCGCGCCGGTTTAGATGCTTGATCGGGAATTCACGGCGGGCCGGATGACGGCCACGGCACGGCGCCGGCGGCGCGTCAATTCCCGATCAAGCATCTACACTCAAATCCGTGCCGGACGCGGTCTACTTCACCGATTCGGACGAGGCGAACGCGCTGATCGCCCAGGAGCCGCTCGCGCTCCTCATCGGCTTCGCGCTCGACCAGCAGATCACCGTGCAGACCGCGTTCTTGGGCCCGCTCAAGCTGAAGCAGCGCGTCGGGTCCCTCGACGCGGCTGCGATTGCCTCGATGGACCCGCAGGAGCTCGAGGAGACATTCCGCCAGCGCCCCGCGATCCACCGCTTTCCCGGCGCAATGGCGCGCCGCGTTCAGGACCTCTGCGCGTTCGTCGCTGAGGAGTACGACGGTGACGTGAAGCGCGTGTGGACGGACGCGACGAATGCGGCTGACCTCCGCCGTAGGATCGGCGCGCTCCCTGGCTTCGGGAAGATGAAGGTGACCGGGCTCGGCTCGGTTCTCGCGCTCAGATTCGGCGTGGAGGCCGCAGCGGAGCTCGTCCCCGAGCATCCGACACTGGGCGGCGTCGACTCGCCCGAGGCGCTCGCCGAGTACCAGGCGCAGAAGCGGGCCTACAAGAGCGCCCGTCGAGGGCAAGATCGAGCACCTGCCCAGCCGGCAAGATAGCCCGCAACGACCGACGCCCTGGCGCCCGAATCGCCTGGGGAACTCGGGCCTGCCCCCTCGCTAAATGCGCGAATCTCGCAATGAGTCGATAACGGGTTCCTGCGCAAGCTCATGGAGGACTGCCTGAACGCGCTCGTCCACTGCGGTCGCGGCTAGCTCCTCCACCTCGAGGGGCAGGAACCCCCTGCTCCCGAGGGTTTACCGAGCCATCACAGAGCGCCGCTACGGTGGTGCGCCGTGCGCTGCTCCCGCCTCCTCTCCGCCTCGCTGCTCGTGCTCGTCGCGAGCGTGTGCCTCGCCGGCGAGGCCAGTGTCGGCACGGCGGCCGAGCGCGCGCCTGTCGAGCCGGTCGCGTCCCTCGAGCCGGCCAAGACCGCCCGCCTCTGGAGCACGATCGTCTCCGGGCACGCGCCCCAGTTGCGCGCTCAGGTCGAGTGCCGACCTCTGCGCGGGATCTTCTACGCCGCGTCCGACTGGCTCCGTCTGGCTACGAAGCTCGCCGCATCGGCGTCTGGATGCGCGGAGTACTACGTCTCGGTCCCACCCCTCGTCTCCGACAAAACGACGTTCCGACGCGACCAGGCGTGGCGCATCCGCGCGCTCGGCCCCAACTTCCACGCGATGGCGGAGATCCACTTCGCGACCTGGAGCCGCTGGGCGCAGATCACGGGCAACTCGTGGCACACAGCCGGCGTGACGGCGCGGGAGCGGATGGCGGCTGCAGGGTACGACGTCGCGCTCGGGGACACATGGGCGCTGAACGAGCTCACCTCCGCGGTGCGCCGAGGAGACGGCAGCGCCCGCACCAACGTCCGTGAGTTCCTGCGCGGCCTCTACGAAGGCGACGGGACGCGCCGGACGCGCGGAACGGTGCTCGTCATCGGTTTCGGACAGCGCACGGGCGACGTCTCCGTCTACCAGAGCACGCTCCAGAGCTGGCTCGCGGACATCGGTTTCTGGACGGACATGACGACCTACGTGAGCGACTGGTCGCAGGAGGCGTACGGCGACCTGCGGAGCCACGCCGTCCCGGGAGTGCCCGTCTCGGAGCGGCGCGAATACCTCAACGACTACCTGCAGCACAAGCTCGTCCTCGCCGGAGTCGGGCCGGGCGTCATCGAGCCGTCGCGCGCGTATCTGCGGGAGGCCTACAGCCCCCTCGCGAACGGCGCCTGGCCGAGGGAGTCGGCATGGGGCTGGACGATGGTCCCCGCGGAGCAGATGGCCGCGTACGTGTCGGCGCAGGTCAACGCGATGCGCCACTTCAGCGCGTCCTCGGGTCAGGCGCGTGACCACTGGGGCTTCGCGTGGGCGCCGCGCAACACGATCGGTCTCTCGAACGCCGACTTCGGAGCGCAGACGGGTCGGATCCTCGACCGCATGGCCGCCGCGATCCGCGACTCCGGAGACGTCGTCGAGCCCGAGAACCCAGGGAGCGGCGCCTGCGGATCACCGGGACAGGAGACGCTCTGCCTGGTGGACGTCGCCGAGGCGCGCCACAACGAGAGCTGGCGCGCGTTCCGCGCCTGGACGCAGGCCGTGCTATCGATCGGCAACGGCACGCAGACCATCTCAGCGGGGACACCGTCGGCGCCGATGAGCATCACCCTCGCGACCGGAACCGGGCTCCCGGTGACGACCGGGGACGCGCGGACGGTGACGCTTCGCTCGAGCTCCGCGACGGGTGCGTTCTCGACGAGCCCCGAGGGCCCGTGGACGAGCACGCTCGCTCTCACCGTCGCGCCGCGGGCGAGCGTCGCCTTCTACTACCGGGACACGCAGGCGGGGCGCCACACGCTCACCGCGTCGGCCGAAGGCGTCACGGCCGGGACGCAGGTCGTCACCGTCGTCGCCGGACCGGCCGCCGCGATCGCCGTCACTCCAGGCACGTCCCAGGTTCGCGCACGCGCAGCTCGAAGGCTGGTCGCGACCGCGACTGACGCCTTCGGGAACACCGCCGCCGCGACCGTGACGTGGCGTGTGCGGCCGGCCGCCCTCGGGACGATCGAGCCGGCCGCCGCGGGCGCGGCGACGTTCATGGCGGGTCGGCTTCTCCGCACCGGAACGATCACGGGCACCGCCGGAACGCTCTCGGGCACCGCATCGGTGACCGTCGTCCCGGGAACGCTCCGTATCGGCGCGATCGCCTTCCTGCCGGGGAAGCGCTCGCTGCGTGTCGTCGTGACGGCCGTCGACGGTGCGCGCCGGCCCGTCTCGGGAACGTCCGTGCGAGCGCTCGTCAGGCTCGAGGGGAAGCGGCACGTCGTGGCCCGAGGACGAACCGGCGCCGCCGGCAAGACGATGCTCCGCACGCCCATCGGGCGCGGCTGCTTCACGGTCGCGATCACCCGCGCCGCCGCGCCAGGGTTCGTCTGGGATCGGCGCACTCCACGCAACCGCGTTTGCGCCTGAGCGAGCGCGGCGACGCAAACGGGCGCGAATCCGCACCCCAAATCCACCGACGTGCCACAGAACGCGCCATGCCCTCGACGTGCACGGAGAGGAAGGCGCGGCCGTCGTCGCCTTCTTGGCGCCTACTCGGGCGATAGCCGCCCCGTTTTTCGACGGTGGCCGCCGGCTGAGCCCGCGCCGCCGTGTGCGGACTCCAGCGGTGCCGGATCTCGACCGAACTCGGGAAGCCGGCGGTACGCCGGTAATCACGAGATCTCGACGAAGCAGATCTTGTTGTTCGCTGCTCCGGACCCGTTTCGAGATCGTTAGCCGGCCGTCGCTGACCGTCACGCTCGAAGTAACGTCGAACCACCTGGTCGACGCGCTCGGCGTGCCGCTGAGGGCGAGGACACCCTCGACGTTCAGCCGGAAGACGCCGTCGAAGTGCGCGGCGTCACCCGCGACAACGCGAACCGTGTACGTCCCGTTCGGGACGACGATCTCCCAGACCGCGTTGGGGTTCGCCGGCTTTTGCAGGTGCGTGAGCGTGTCGTAGCGCTGATCGGGCGAGTTGGTCGCGTTGCGGTCCCGTGTCTGCGCGGTGTTGTCGGCGTTCCAGCCGAAGCGCTCGCCCCCGGAGCGGAGCCCTAACACGGCACGGGCGTCGGGAAGGTACCCGGCGGGCACGGCCGCCCCAGCGGGCTGGAAGTTGATCCGCGCACCGAAGCGAGGATCGAGCGCCGACTGCTGGATCACGGTCTTCGCCGTCGAGGGTCCGCTCCAGAGCAGCCGGGCGACCGCATCGCCGCCGCGCTCGTAGAACTCCATCCGGATCGCGTACCTCACGCCCCCGGTGAGACTGATCGTGCCGGAGTTCTCGGTCCGAGCGTGGTCGGTCCAGTTGTTCACGACCTGCTGCCCGTTCACCCAGAGACGGACGCCGTCGTCGCTCTCGGTGAAGAACGTGTACGTGCCGCTCGCCGCCGGCTGCACCGCTCCCCACCCAGCGGACGCTGAACGTGTCCGCCGCGATCCCGGTTGCCGGCCCGCCCGCCCGCGCCCCAGACGAAGTCGACCGTGGGGTCGATGCGGCTCACCGTTGCCCCGGTGAGGTCGACGTTGTCGTAATAGGTCGCGGATCCCGGCTCCTCCGTCACGGCCCGCCATCAGGAGCAACACGCGGTCGCGCGCCCCCTTTCAGTACGAGCCGGAGGTGGCCGTCGCCGTCGACGAATGGCCCCCTGTCTGGATCCCCGCCACGCTCTGACTGTCATCTCAGGCAACGAATCACGCTCTACCCGTTCGGGAGAAGTCGCTCCTGTCCAACTCCTCCAGCATCCACGAGCGTCAGTCCCTCGCGCTGGCAGACGCGCTCGATACTTTGCCGCTGAAGCTCGGGACTCAGGAACGAGTCAGCGCCGCGGCCGCCCACGCGCGACACCCGGACGTAGCCTATGGCCTTGGTCCTGGTATTCACCGACGCCTCCCAATCATCATGACGGGCGACCCGGCAAGCCCGGAAGAGCGCGCACAAGGCGTCGCTTCGGGCCGTCCAAACCGTGTGACCGAAGCGGGGCCTGCCTCCGCGGCCATCGAGCTGACGACCCTCACCGACGGCGGCCAGCGGGCGGCGGACATCGCGCGCCTGCTCGCCGGCTTCCTCGCGAAGGCGGAGAAGAGCCTGGATCTCGCCTTGTACGACGTCCGCTTCGAGACCGGCGCGGGTGGGCTCGTGCTCGCCTCGCTCCTCTCCGCCGCCCAGCGCGGAGTTG
>JACCUU010000115.1 GCA_013811645.1 Actinomycetota bacterium
AGACGCAACTCGTCGGCCGACCCCTGTTCGAGGTAGAGCTCGGCGAACTGCTCGGCGTAGAGGGGATTGCCTCCGGCTCGCTCGAGCAGCGTTCGCTGCGACTCGGCGGCGAGAACGGGTTTGTCGAGGAGCCGCCCGAGTAGGAGCGCGGTCTGCTCGTCGGTGAGCGGCGAAAGAGCAAGCGTCGTCGCGTTCAGCTTGCCGCCGCCCCAGCCGGGACGGCGCTCGAGCAGTTCCGGTCTCGCCGTGCCGACGACCAGGAGCGGCGCATCGGTGACCCAGTCCACGAGCTCGTCGACGAAGTCGAGGAGGCTTTGATCCGCCCAGTGAAGGTCCTCGAACACGAGGACGAGCGGTCGCTGCTCCGCGAGCGCCTCGAGGAACCGTCGCCAGGCCGAAAAGGCCTCGTTGCGACGATCCCCGCCGAGCTCGGTCTCGCCTGCGAGGCCGACGAGCGCGAGCAGATGCGACTTCACCCAGGCGTCGTCACCCGATCCCGAGAGCACGTCGGAAACCGCGCCCGAGATCTTCGCCGAGACCTCGTCGGGAGCGTCCTGCTCGAGGATCCCCGCCTGCGCCTTCACGATCTCCCCGAGCGCCCAGAGCGTAATCCCGTCGCCGTATGCAAGACAGCGTCCCTGACGCCAGGTGATGAGCTCCGAATCGGCGTCGGCGATGCGCGAGAGCTCGTAGACGAGCCGGCTCTTGCCCATTCCCGGAACGCCCACGAGCGTCAGGAGCTGTGGCGTTCGCTCGTGCCGCGCGCGCTCGAAGGCGTCGCGAACGACGCTGAGCTCGCGCTCCCGGCCGACGAGCTCCGAGCGGGCCTCGTGCGCCACGTCGACCCCGAATCGCGCCCGTGCGCTCAGCGCCTCCCAGACCGGGATCGGGTCGGCCTTGCCCTTGGCGTCGACGGCACTCGCCTCTCGATAGTCCACGACCTGACGGGTCGCACGGTAGGTCGTCTCGTCGGTGAGTATCCCGTTGACGGGAGCGGCGCTCTGAAGACGCGCGGCCGTGTTCACGACGTCGCCGGAGGCCATTCCCTCCCCAGTCTCAGGTCGTGCGTCGAGCCGAACGAGCGCCTCGCCGGTCGTGACCGCGATTCGCACCTGGACGTCGTCTTCCCCGACCGCCCAGTCGCGAATGGCCAAGCAGGCGCGGACGGCACGCTCGGGATCGTCCTCGTGGGTCGTCGGGGCCCCGAACAGCGCCATGACCGCATCACCGATGAACTTCTCGACCGTGCCGCCGTGACGCTCGAGCTCGGCACGGACGCGGGAGTGGTAAGGGCGAAGGATCGCCTCGACGTCCTCCGGGTCAAGGCTCTCCGCCCGCGAAGTGAAGCCGACGAGGTCGCAGAAGAGCACGGTGACGACCTTGCGTTCCCGGCGCGGGCTCATCCGGTCGCCTCGCGGGCGAGGAGCGCCTCGCAGCGTCGCACGAAGTAGGGCGCATCGACGCCGCGATAGAAGTCGAGGGCCCGCGCTGCTTGCTCCTCGGCCTCCGGCAGCCGGCCAGCCTCGTCGAGCTCTTCTGCGGCTCTCAGCCGCAGCCGTGCCTCCCATGTCGGGCTTCCGGCCCGGGCCCACTGCTCGGCCGCCGCGACGAAGTCGCGGTCGAGGCAGGTGAGCGCGAGTCGCCTCCAACCCTCGAAGCGGGACTCGGCAAGGGAGCGTCGGAGTGTCGCCTCGAACCCGAGCGATGCGCGCGAGATGAGAAAGTCGTAGGGCATCGTCCAGGCGGCGGTGTTCGGCTCGGTACTCGCAACAATTGCGAGCTCAGCTGCCAGCGCTTGGGCTTCAGCGGGTCGACCGTGGGTCTCGTAGGCGAGCACTGCCGTGCCCATGTGCTGCATGTACTGCGCCGGGTCGGTGGTGCCGCGCCCGAACTCGAGTGCCCTGTCGAGGTCTTCGAGCGCTGCCTCGGTGTCCGCGCGTGCCTCGCGGAACCTCGCCCGTCCGCGATAGATGTCGCCTGCCAGGTAGTGCAGCATTCCGGCGTCGGCGTCACGGATCAGAGCCTCGAAGATCAGCTCCGCCTCGTCCCAGTGCCCGAGCACGAAGTGGAACGTCGCGACCTGCGTTCGCAGGAAGACCTCCGAGGAGCCCCCAATTCGCTCTGCGCCCTCCAGCCCTTGAATGAACCAAACCATCGCTCCGCGCAGATCCATCTCGACGTGCCATCGCCCGACCGCGACGTTGTTGGCCATTCCCCACGCGCCCGAAGAGCTCACCGAGAGCGCGAGCTCGTACGCACGTTCCAGGTCATCGAGCCCTCCGACGTCGCCCAGGTGCCCCTTCGCCGAGCCGATCGTGCCGAGGTTGTACGCCTGTAGCTCGGGGACTCCCAGCTTCTCCGCCGTCGCAAGTGCCGACGTGGCGAGACGAAGGGCTTCCGTCGCGTCGCCAGCAAACGCTGTCTGTCGTGCGATGGTCGTGTGCAAGTGCAACGCTCGTTCGGCGGGGAGATCTCGAGCAAGCTCCTTGGCGCGGGCGAGGTGCTCGCTCGCCTTGTCTCCGTCACCTCGGTGCCACCAGAGTTGCCAGAGCTGGGCCTCCGCGTTCGCGGCGCTGACCTGGTCTCCGGTCGCGAGCAGGGCGTCGCGAGCTTCCTCGAGCGCGATCTCAGCTCGCGCGTCGTCGAAGACGCTTACCGCTCGTGCGAGTCGATTCAGAAGTTGCGCGCGCTCGGCGTCGTCCTCCGCGCCGAGCGACAGTGCCTCGTCGTAGTACTCGGCGGCTGAGCGGTACGCGCTCACCGCGAACGCACGGTCACCGGCAGCGGCAAGGGCTCGACTGGTCACGAGCGTGAGGTCGGACGTGGTCTCGCCCGCCGCGTTCGCAAGGTCGAGCGCCGACTTCCAGTGGTGCGCGATCAGCGTCGCGTGGTCGTCGGGGCGACCTAGGTTCGCAAGCCACTCGGCCGCGACCCGATGCTTCGTCGCTCGCTCGGCGCGCGGGATCTGCCCGTAGGCGACGTCGCGCAAGAGAACGTGCGCGAAGGCCCACTCGTCCTCGTGCTCCACTGACGACTGTCGCTGGCGCGCGAGGAAACCCTTTCGCTCGAGGCTGTGTAGGGATGAGCGCGTCGACTGATGGTCACGCTCCAGTGCGCCGGTCCAGAAGGCCTTGCCCATGACCGCGGCATCCTGGAGCAGGGCCTTCTCGTCCGAAGGCAGCCCGTCGAGGCGCGCGGCGATGATGCCCTGGAGGGTCTCGGGGAGGCCGAGCTCTGCTCCGGAGCCTCGCTCCGCGTGGAGTTCGGCGAACTGCTCCGCGTAGAGAGGGTTCCCACCTGCCCGCTCGGCCAGGGCGTCGCGCATGGCACTCGGCAGCCCGGAGCGCTCGAGCACGATGCCGACAATCTCGGCGGTCTGATCCGACGAGAGAGCCGAGAGCGCGAGTGTGGTGGCATTGAGCTTTCCGCCACCCCATCCTGGGCGCCGATCGAGAAGCTCCGGTCGCGCGGTGCAGACGACGACGAGTGGTACCCCGCTCGTCCACGATACGAGCTCGTCGACAAAGTCGAGCAGGCCGTCGTCGGCCCAGTGCACGTCCTCGAAGACGAGAACGAGGGTGCGCTCTTCGGCGATCGCCTCGATGAACCGACGCCATGCGGAGAACGCCTCACTGCGCGTGTCGGCTCCGACGATCGAGTCCGTCTCAAGCCCGACGAGGGGACGGAGATGACCTTCGATCCAGCCGACGTCCCGTTCGGCAGGCACGACACTCGCGACAGCCTCGCGCAGCTTGTCGGCTGCCTGTTCGTCGGTCTCGCGTTCGAGGATGCCAGCCTGAGCCTTGACGATCTCGCCGAGGGCCCAGAACGCGGCCGACCCGTACGACAGCGACCGACCCTGACGCCAGCTGACGAGCTCGGGGTCTGCATCGGCGATCCGTCGGAGCTCGTACACGAGGCGGCTCTTGCCGATGCCGGGGACGCCCACAAGGGTGACGAGCTGCGGTGCTCTCTCCTGTCGAGCTCGCTCGAAGGCGGCTCGGAGGATGTCGAGCTCGCGCTCGCGGCCGATGAACGCCGTGCGCGCGAGCTGGTCGACGTCGACTCCCTGGCGCGAGCGAGCTCCCGAGACTTGCCACACACCGATCGGCCTGGACTTGCCCTTCGCCTCGACCGCCCCGGCCTCGGTGTAGTCGATCGCGTGCCGCGTCGCGCGGTAGGTCGTCTCATCGACGATAACGCCGTTGACCGGCGCAGCGCTCTGCAACCGCGCGGCCGTGTTCACGACGTCACCGGACGCCATGCCCTCGCCCTCGGCGGGGCTCGCGTCCAGCGAGACGAGCGCCTCTCCGGTCGTGATCCCGACGCGGAGCTCGAGCCCGTCCTCGACTCCGAAGTCGCGGATCGCGAGCGCAGCCCGAACGGCCCGCTCTGGATCGTCCTCGTGCGTGACGGGAGCTCCGAAGAGTGCCATGACCGCGTCCCCGATGAACTTCTCGACGGTGCCGCCGTGCCGCTCGAGCTCCGCGCGGACCCGTGAGTGGTATGGGCGCAGGAGCGCATCCACGTCCTCGGGATCCATCGTCTCGGCGCGCTGCGTGAAGCCGACGAGGTCGCAGAAGACGACCGTGACGACCTTGCGCTCTCGACGCGGCTCGGCCATCACGCAGTGTGGGCGAGGAGCGCCTCGCCGCGTTCGACGAACAGCGTCGCGCCGACCGAGCGATAGAAGGCGAGCGCCTTCTCGAGCTGGACCTCTCCCTCGGCTGCTCGGCCCGCGGACAACAGCTGCTCGGCGGCGCGCAATCGTGCCTCGGCCTCGAAGAGCAGGATGCCGGCCTCCGCGTACAACTCGGCCGCCTCCACGAACCGC
>JACCUU010000116.1 GCA_013811645.1 Actinomycetota bacterium
GAGAGGGTCGGACGTTGACTCACGGGAGCGTCGCCTCCACGGCGGCTGGCGTGGTGAACTCGGTGACACGCCGGACGATGCGGCAGGGAACCCCCGCCTCCTCGGACGCGCGCACGACCGCATCGAGCCGTTCGGGCGGCGCATCGGGGATGGTGACCAGCACTTCCTCGGCGCGGACTCCCGCGATTGCCCTCGGCGCCTCGTCGAGCCCGCCGAGCACGCTGACTCCGAGGATCCGCCGCCGCCGCACGCGAGGATTGTCGTCCAGGAAGCCGAGCACGCGCGCCTCGTGCGTGTCGCGCAATTCGCGCGCGAGACCGCGCCCCGCATGCCCTGCTCCCACGATCAGAACCCTCCGCCGGTGGTACCCGCGAGCACGCGCCTCCGGGAGTAGTCGCAACGTCAGCCGCGAGGCCCCGACGAGCAACGTGCAGAGAACGGCATCGACGACGAAGACCTCGAGCGCCGGAAACGACCCGATGTCTCGCAAGGCGACGAGGACGAGAAAGGCGACGACCGCCGACCCGATGCACCCGACCGCGATCGGCACGACGTCGCGGGCGGTGGCGTAGCGCCACACGCGCCGGTAGACGCCGAGCGCGACGAAGAAGACATATCGGGTCGCGAGCAGGATGGGAAGGGCGGCGAGAAAGATCGAGCGCTCGAACTCGCTCCCGAGGCCACCGATCACGAGCACGTAGGCGGCGAGGAACGTCGCGCAGATGACGACGAAGTCGACGACGACCTCGACGAGGCGGCGCGGCTCGAACACGAGCGCCTGCCACAGCGAAACCTCCGAGGTCGCGTCTCCCCTGCGCGAGCGCTCCTCGAGATCGCTCAGGAAGCTGCCGAACTGCACGAGGAGGACGAAGGTGAGGAGCACGCCGAAGGCGGTGAGCCGGCTCGAGTCCAGCACGTTGTAGGCCAGGGCCGTGGCACCGATCGCGGCCGCGACGAGCGCCAGCAGCAGGACGGCGTTCGCCTCCGAGAGCCCGTAGTAGACGAGCCGGTGGGACGTGTGGTCTCGCCCTCCCTGGCTCACTGGCCTGCGTTGCCCGAGCCGGACGAGAGTGACCAGGGTCGTGTCCAGGATCGGGATCGCGAGGATCAGGAGCGGGAGGAGCACCGTCGCGACCGTCGTCCCCGCGACCGTCCAGCTCGAAGCCAGCGCAAAGCTCGCAAGCGCGAAGCCGAGCACCTGGCTCCCCGAGTCGCCCATGAAGACCGCGGCGGCGCGCCCGGGCCGCAGGTTGAACGGAAGAAATCCGATGCAGGCCAGCCCGAGAGCCAGGGAGAGCACGAGAACGGTCTCGCTCGGGTGCTCGGTGAGCGCGTCGATGGCGAAGTACGCGCAGGCGATCGTGGCGAGCGTGGCGGCGAGACCGTCCATGTTGTCGAGAAGGTTGAAGGCGTTCGTGATGCCGACCAGCCAGAGGAGCCCGATGCCCCATGCGAGCACGTCGTTGTCCACGATCTCCACCTGTAGACCGCTCGCGAGCGCGATCACGGCGGCTCCGATCTGGACGGCCAGCTTGACCAGCGGGCTCAGGTGGCGGAGATCGTCGAGAAGACCCGCAGCGAAGAGCAGCGAGATCCCGACGAGAACGCCTCCGAGCTCGCCGCTCCACTCGACCGCGCCGATCGCGAGCGCCAGCCCGACCGCGGCTGCGAACCCCATGAAGATGCCGACCCCACCGAACGTCGGTGTCGCCTCGGCATGCCAGCGCTCGCCACTCGGGTGCGCGACGAGGCGCCCGCCGAGCGGCGTGCGCAGGAGCGCCCAGAGAACCGCGAAGGTGACGGGGAACGCGGCGATCGCGACGATCGCATCCACAGCCTGGAAAGGGTAGTGGAGCCACCAGCCGCCGGAGAGCTCCCCTCGCGACGATCAACCATGCCGCCGGCGGGTAACCGTCGCGAAGGGAGCTCTACACTCTTTCTCCATAACCGTTTACGCCGACGTAATCCGCTACCGCGAGCTCTTCGGGAGTCTCTTTAGGCGCGATCTCAGGGCCAAGTACCGCGGCTCCGTGCTCGGGCTCGCGTGGTCGCTCCTGCATCCGCTCGTCCTCATGGCCGTCTATCTGCTGGTTTTCTCGCTCCTCTGGCGCGTCGCCGAGGTCGGAAGCGGCGACTACTGGCTCTTCCTGCTCTGTGGGCTGCCCGCCTGGGTGTTCTTCGCCACGGCCGCACAGGCGTCGTCGCGCAGCCTGCTCGAGAACGCGAACCTCATTCGCAAGGTGCGCTTCCCTCGCCAGCTCGTCCCCCTCTCGATCGTGGCCACGCATCTCGTCGGGTTTGCGGTGATGCTCGTCGTCGTCGTCGGCCTGAGCCTGCTCCGGATCCCCGAGGCGCGCGACACCGTGTGGCTCGCATTCCCGTTGGGAGCGCTGTTCGCGTGCATGGTCGCCGGGGTCGCGCTTGCGATCGCATCGCTGAATGCGCTCTTCCGGGACGTCGAGCATCTGCTCACGGCGCTGCTTCTGCCCTGGTTCTTCCTGACTCCGATCCTGTACAGCCTCGACCAGCTCCCTGGCGTGGCCGACTACCCGGCCGCCGAGTTCGCGATCCACTGGGTGAACTTCCTCACTCCGCCGATCGAGGCGATGCGCGACGTCCTCTTCTACGGCGAGCTGCCCGCGCTCTCGGAGACGATCTACGTCGTCGTGGCGGCGGTCGTCGCGCTGGCGGTGGGATCGTTCGTCTTCAGCCGCTCGGACGATCGGATCGCGGTCGAAGTCTGACGACCGCTCGACCCTCGAAAAGCGCATCCGAGCCAGAGAACGAGGGTAGGCCCTCGTGGGTCTGCGGCTCGAAGCTGCCAAGCAGCGAGGGGAGGAGAAGCGGCTTCGAGAAGCGTGGATTCCGACCTCCGCCGGGAGCCCAGGGAGCGAATCGGCGTCGCTCGCCTCGCGACACCTCGAGGGCAGAGCCGACCGCCGCGTATCCCTCCTCGTGCGCGTCGAGTAGCAGGCGCGACCAGTCGGGAGCGGGCAGGGCCCCCGGGACGAGGTGCGCGAACGCGAGGGCGTCCTCTGACACGAGCGGCTCCTCCTGCGTGGCCAGAGCTCGATCGGTCTCGGGGTCGGGCGGGCCATGGAGCACGACCTGGAGCCGTCGCTTCGCGATCCGTGGCGCTACTTCGACCGGGATGTCGAGCGGCATCGATCCCACCTCCTCGAACCAGAAGCGGTATTCCTCCACGAGGTCGAACGCGAGCCGGTAGCTCCCCTGCGGGCGCGGCGCGACGACCGTCACGTCCAGCTCCACTTCCTCGCGCGGCTCCACCACCCTCGGCAGCGGTGCCCGGACGCCGTCCCACACGATCGGATTGCCGAGCGGGTCGAGCCAGTGATAGGCGAGCTGGACTCCCTCCCGCCCGCGCGAGCGCCACGCCGCCGACCCCGCGTTCTCGAGCCGCACGCGCGCTCGTCCTTCGACACCTGCGCGCGCGTCCTCGAGCTCGTACGCCAGCCAGCGGACGGCGAGCGGCCCCACGGGCACGGCGTGCTCGCCGACTCGTTCCATCCCGAGGGCTACTCTAGATCGCACGATGGATCCAGGCGAGATCAGCGTCGAAGGCGTCTCGCGGCGGTTCCGGATACGCGCTCGCGAGGTCCGCACGCTCAAGGATCTATTCGTCCAGCGCGGGCAGACCGAGGCGACCGACGTCTGGGCCCTTCAAGACGTGTCGCTCGACGTCGTCCGCGGTGAGGCCGTCGGGCTCATCGGACGAAATGGGTCGGGCAAGACGACTCTGCTCCGCATCGTCTCGGGGATCATCAAGCCCACGGCTGGACGCGTTAACGCAGAGGGACGGATCGGGTCCTTGCTCGAGCTCGGCGCCGGGTTTCACCCCGACTTCACCGGGCGCGAGAACGTCTTCCTGAACGGCGCCATCTACGGGCTACGTCGAGCGGACATTCGGCAGCGCTTCGACGAGATCGTCGCCTTCGCCGAGCTAGAGCACGCGATCGACCGGCCCGTGCGGACGTATTCGTCGGGGATGACCGTTCGTCTCGGCTTCGCCATCGCCGCGTTCCTGGACGCCGACGTCCTGCTCCTCGACGAGGTCTTCGCGGTCGGCGACGAGTCGTTCCAGCGGAAGTGCTTCGGCCGGATCGCGCGCTTCAAGCAGGAGGGGGGAACGATCGTCTTCGTCTCGCACGACGCGTCTGCCGTCGAGCGGCTGTGCGAGCGTGCGGTGCTCCTGGACGCCGGCCGCGTCGCCTTCGATGGTTCCACGCGCGAGGCGATCGCGCGGTACCGGCGCACCCTTGCCGACGAGACCGATCCGGCCGAGCGTGGCGCCGGCCTGCGGGAGTGGGGATCGGGCGAGGCGACGATCGCATCCGCTGCGCTCGTCGGACAGGAAGGGGCCGAGCGTCAGCAGTTCCTGTCCGGAGAGCCGTTCGCGCTCTCCGTCGCCGTCACCGCCTCCGCGGGCATTCCGCCGCCGCGACTTCAGCTCGAGGTACGTGACGACTCCGGCGCTCTCGTGGCCGCCCAGGCAGTGGATCTCCGGGAGCTCGGATGGGCCGCCGGAAACGGCGAGCGGGGGATCCGCTTCGAGATCGGCTCGCTCCCCCTTGCAGACGGGCGCTTTCATCTGAGACTGGGTCTGACCGATGAGAGCGGGGAGCACCTCTACCACCAGCTCGACGACGCGCTCGCCTTCGTCGTCTATCCGGACGGCGAGGAGCGGGGAGTCGTGCGCTTTGCAGGGAGCTGGACGCTCGAGGAGAAGTAGCGAGCCGTGACCGCCCGCACGTGCCCCGACTGGCCCGAGCTCATGGAGATCGACCCGGATCTCCAGTTCAAGCACTACATGGTCTCCGAGGTCGGCCTTCCGTCCGAGGCGTTGACGCGGATCTCCCACGTTTCTCTCGGCGAGGTCGAGATCTGCTGCGACATCGAGCACCACGTCTTCAACCCGGCCCACACCGATCCCCAGGTGTGTAAGGCGCTGCATGAGACGCACTGGTTCGACATGCACGAGTGGGCGACGTCCGGCCCGGGCGCGGACAGCACGTCGTCGAACGCCGCCTGACCAAAACAGGCGTCGCCGAAATGGGCGAGGTACCTGTGCAGCGATCGGCGCGCTCTTTCCACGCTTACAGGGACAGGCACTGTTAAGAACGCGCGCCTGAGTACGCTTCGGCGAGTGCCAACGATCGTGATCCCCTATCGCGGCGACGCGAAGCGACGGCTCCCTCCGGCTATCCGCGCCGCGGCCGCGATCGCAATGCTCGGGGACGTCGTCGCCGCGGCACTCGAAGTCGGCCCGGTTCTCGTCGTTACCGATGATTCGGCGGTAGTTCCGCCCGGATCGGAGGTCGTGCCGGATCCCGGGCGGGGCCTGGGAGCGGCCGTTGCGGCCGGGCTAACCCGCGTCGAAGGGCATGCGTTGGTCGTCAACGCCGACCTTCCCTGCGCGACAACCGCTGCGATCGTGAGGCTGGCCGCAGCCGGACTCGCTCTCGTCGAAGCGGAGGACGGGACCACTAATGCGCTCTCACTTCCCGACCCGTCCCTCTTCGCACCGCTCTATGGCCCCGGGAGCGCAGGACGCTTCCGTGCCCGTGGACGCTTCGTCACGGTCGCGAGCGTGGAGCTCGAGGCGGACGTCGATTCAGCGGAAGACCTCGACCGCTATGCCCTCCTCCTTGGCCCCCGCACGCGGTCGCTGCTCGCAGTCACCGCGTGAAGGTCGTCCTTCTGTCCGGAGGCGGCGGTGGAGCCCGCTTCGCTCGCGGTCTCGCGGACACCCTCCCGCCGGGGGACCTCACCGTCGTCGGAAACGTCGGTGACGACCTCGAAATCCTCGGACTGCTGGTCTCGCCCGACCTCGACAGCCTCCTGTACACGCTCGCGGGCCTGATCGACGAGGGTCGCAGGTGGGGCCGCGAGGGCGAGAGCTGGAACGCGCTCGCCTCCGCGAGAGCGTGGGGCGGTGAGGAGTGGTTCCGGCTCGGCGATCTGGACCTCGGGCTCCATCTCGTGCGCACGGAGTTGCTCCACGCGGGCATGTCTCTTTCCGGCGTGACCGATCAGCTGCGTGAGAAGGCGAGCGTGAGCACGCGGATCCTTCCGGCCACCGACGGCCGGCTTCGCACCCATGTCCACGCGCCCGCCGGCTCATTTCCGTTTCAGGAGTGGTTCGTCGCGCGGGCGCACGAGGACGAGGTCGACGCGGTCAGCTACGAGGGCGCTGACGACGCACGAGCTGCGTCGGGTGTGCTCGAAGCGCTTGCCGACGCTGAAGCGATCCTCATCGCTCCGAGCAATCCGTACCTCTCGATCGGGCCTATCCTGGCCGTGGGTGAGATCCGGACCGCGGTCGAGTCACGGCGCGTTCGCTGTGTCGCCGTGAGCCCGCTCGTCGGAGGCAAGGCGGTCTCGGGCCCGCTCGACCGTATGCTCTCGCGCATGGCGGGCGGCACCACACCGGCCCACGTAGCAGGCTGCTACCCGGCCCTGATCGACGGGCTCGTCATCGACGGAGCGGACGCTCCGGGTGAGGCAGATGTCGAGCTCGTGGCGACCCGGACTCTCATGTCCGACCGCGACGCGGCCCGTCGCCTTGCCGAACACGTTCTGGAGGCTGCGTGCGGATAGCGATCGTCGGAGGTACAGGGCCCTTTGGCTCCGCGCTCGCGACTCGCCTGCGCGAGGCGCACGAGGTCGTGCTCGGCTCGAGAGACGCGGCACGGGCGGGCGAGGCGGCGAAGGAGCTCGGGGTCGAGGGTACGACGAACGACGAAGCCGTTGGCGCA
>JACCUU010000124.1 GCA_013811645.1 Actinomycetota bacterium
CAGCCGGTTTCGTCGCTCCATGGACTCGTGGCCGAGCTCGCCGAAAGCGAGCGTTTCCGCGCGTTCGTCGACGACTTTCCTGCCTCCGCGCGGGTGTCGGAACCGGGGCTTCCCTTGGTGCTGGCAACGCTCCACGAAACCCTCGGGAGAGCGCTCCTTTGCCTGCTTCCGGAGGACGAGCAGGCGCGAGACGCCGCAGAGGCTGTCTCCTGGTACGCCGATCCGGCGCACGTCGCGCTTCTTCCGAGCCGCGGCGTTCGGCTTGGCTCGGGCCTCGAGCCGCCGGCGCATCTCGTCGGCGAACGAGCACGAGCCCTCGATGTCCTGGCGCGAGGAGGCCTCGTCTGCGCGTCCGCACGCGCCCTTTCCGAGGGGCTTCCGCCGGAGCACGCGCGTCCCGCCCCGATCGATGTCGGCCTAGAAGACGAGATCGGCTTCGCCCGTCTCGTGGACGCGCTGGCTCTAGCAGGATACGAGCGGGCTGAACGCGTCGATGAGCGCGGACAGATCGCGGTCCGTGGAGGACTCGTCGACGTGTTCCCGAGCACGGGCCGCGAGCCGCTCCGCATCGAGTTCTTCGGAGACGACATCGAACAGATCCGGGCGTTCTCGCCGTTTACCCAGCGCGCTCTGCACCCTGTGACCCGGGCGGTTATCTATCCGGCCGCCGAGCGGCGGCAGGACCTCGTCGACCTCGACGCCGACGACGCGGCGATCCCGGGGGATCTCGTTCCCCCCGTGGAGCGCCCACCGGACCTCGTCTGGCAGCCGGAGGACGTCCGGCGCCTGTGGGAGGAGGACGGCCTCGAGCCGCTGCGGTTGGAGAACGTTGCCGTGCTCGACCCGTTCCCGCACGCCCAGGAGCATTCTTTCGAGGCGCAGCGCCCGGCGATCGCTGCGCGGGGACTCGCGGAGGCCGAGACGGAGCTCGCAGGAATGCTTCGGCAAGGCCGCCGCGTGCTCGTCGCGTTTCCACATCGGGGCGAGGCGCTCCGCACCCAGCGGCTGCTGCGAAAAGTCGACGCGGACGTCGTGGAAGAAGGGGGCGCGCTTCCTGCCGATCCCGCTGTGCAGTTCGTCGTCAGCCCGGCCCGCCGCGGCTTCGTCTGGCGTGACCTCGGGATTGCGCTGCTCCCCGACGTCCAGGTGTTTCGCAAGCGCCCGCCGCGGGCGGACGCGCGCCTCGGCCGAGCGCTCCAGTCGTTCGCAGACCTGCGTACCGGGGACTACATCGTGCACGAGGATCACGGGATCGGACGCCTGCTTGGCTTCGAGACGAAGGAGGTCGCGGGTGTCACACGCGACTACCTCTACCTCGCATTCCGTGGCGACGACCGCCTCTACGTCCCGCACGAGCAGCTTCCCAAGGTCAGCCGCTACATCGGCGCGGATGCCGGAGCTCCGGCGCTCTCGAAGCTCGGAGGCAAAGCCTGGCAGAACCTGAAGAGCCGCGCCCGCGACTCGGTACGCGAGCTCGCCGGCGAGCTGCTCGCCCTCTATGCGCGGCGCCAGCAGGCGCCGGGTTTCGCGTACGACCTGAAGCAGGACTGGCTCGAGCGCCTGGAGGCGTCGTTCCCGTACCGGGAGACCGACGACCAGCTGCAGGCGATCGAGGCGGTCAAGGAGGATCTCGAGGCGCCGAGGCCGATGGACCGACTCGTCTGCGGCGATGTCGGCTTCGGAAAGACGGAGGTCGCCGTGCGCGCAGCCTTTGCAGCCGCCTTGAACGGGAAGCAGACCCTGATCCTCTGCCCGACGACGATCCTGGCCGAGCAGCACTGGAACACGTTCCGCGAGAGGTACCGAGACTTCCCCGTGCGAGTGGAGATGGTCTCGCGCTTCCGATCTCGCGCAGACCAAAAGCGGATCCTGGACGAGTTTCGGGAGGGGAAGGTGGAGGTGCTGATCGGGACGCATCGCATTCTCTCGCGGGACGTGATCCCGAAGGAGCTCGGGCTCGTCATCCTCGACGAGGAGCAGCGCTTCGGCGTCGCGCAGAAGGAGCTCCTGCGCTCACTCCGGCTCGAGGTCGACGTGCTGGCGCTCTCGGCGACGCCGATCCCGCGAACGCTGCACATGTCGCTCTCGGGCCTGCGCGACATCTCGATCATCGAGACACCTCCA
>JACCUU010000152.1 GCA_013811645.1 Actinomycetota bacterium
CACGTCGGCCAGGGCGAGTCCGAGATGATCTCGTTCAACAAGACGCTCGGCAAGTTCCATCTCACCGGAATTCCGCCGTCGATGCGCGGCCTGCCGCAGATCGAGGTGTCGTTCGACATCGACGCGAACGGCATCATCAATGTGTCGGCCAAGGATCTCGGGACCGGCAACGAACAAAAGATCGAGATCAAGGGTGGCTCGGGGCTCAGCAGCGACGAGGTCGAGCGGATGATCTCCGAGGCCGAGACGCACGCGGGCGAGGCGCACCAGCTGCGCGAGCTCGCAGATGCGAGGAACGCCGGCGAGCAGCTCGCCTACCAGGCCGAGCGCACGCTCGCCGAGCATCGCGACAAGGTGGACGAGGCGACCGGCTCGACGATCGAGGGGCGGATCATGGAGCTACGCCAGGCGGTCGAGGGCTCGGACGTCGCAGAGATCCAGGCGAAGTCCCAGGCGCTCGACGAGGCATCGCGCTCGCTCGCAGATGCGATCTACGCGCAGGCGTCGGCCGCCCAGACCTCGCAGGCTCAGCCGTCCGGGAACGGCAGCGGCACCGAAGACGAGGTGGTCGAGGACGCTGACTACGAGGTCATCGACGAGGAGGAGGAGGCGAAGACCTCGTGACGCGAACCCCCAAGCACACGCTTCCCGATGAGGAGGCGCCTGCAGGTCAAATCGAGAAGACGGACAGGGAGCCTAGTAACACAGTGTCACAAGGATCCTCCGACCTCCGGGCGAGCCTCGCGCATGCCGAAGCCGAGCGGGACGAGTACCTCGATCTCCTCCAGCGGGCCAAGGCGGACTTCGAGAACTACCGCAAGCGCGCGGCGCGCGACCAAGAGCACCTGGTCGCGCACGCCCACGAGCGATTGGTGCGCGAGCTCCTCCCCGTGCTCGACGACCTGGAGCGGGCCCTACAGGCGGCCGAGCGCCACGAGGAGGCTGCGCTGGTCGACGGCGTGAAGCTGGTCGAGCAGGCGCTGCGGAAGGCGCTCGAGAAGGAGGGCCTGACCGAGATCGAGACGGACGGGCCGTTCGACCCGCACGTCCACGAAGCGATGCTCGCGCAGCCCGGAGCAGACGCCGAGCCGGGCTCGGTGCTCGAGGTCGTGCAGCGCGGATATCGCATCGGCGGCAAGGTCGTGCGTCCCGCCCGGGTGATCGTCGCGGAGTAGCGGTAATGGCCAGCCCCTACGAGGTGCTCGGCGTCCCCAAGGGGGCGTCCGACGACGACATCAAGAAGGCGTATCGCTCACTCGCGCGCGAGTACCACCCGGACAAGAATCCGGGGGACAACGGGGCGGAGGAGAAGTTCAAGGAGGTGCAGTCCGCCTACGACCTTCTCTCCGATCCCGAGAAGCGCCAGACCTACGACCGGTTCGGAGCCTCCGGTGGGCGAGGCTTTCCGGGCGGGGGCGCGGGAGGGGCGGGAGGCGCGCGTTTCGAAGAGTTCGATCTGGGCAACCTCAGCGATCTCTTCGGCGGCATGTTCGGCGGTGCCACTCGCCGCGGGGGCGCGCGCAGACCGACGCGCGGCGACGACCTCGAGACCCGAGTTCGCATCTCGTTCGAGGACTCCCTGGAGGGCGTGCAGGTGCGGATCCCCGTCGAGCTGGACGGCGTCTGCTCCGTCTGCCACGGAACGGGCGCCGAGCCCGGAACCTCTCCGGTCGTCTGTCCGCAGTGCGCAGGACGTGGTGTGGTCTCGGACTCCCAGGGCCTCTTCGCCTTCTCGCAGCCGTGCCCGCGCTGCCAGGGGAACGGAACGATCGTCGAAAAGCCGTGCAAGAACTGCCGCGGCTCGGGCCGCGAGCGACGTACGAAGCGCTACGCGGTCAAGATCCCGGCCGGCGCCAGGAGCGGAACGCGCGTCCGGCTCAAGGGGAAAGGCGAAGCGGGCCAGAACGGAGGGCCGGCCGGCGATCTCCACGTTGTCGTCGAGGTCGACCCGTCGCCGCTCTACGAGCGACGGGGCTCCGACCTCGTACTCGAGGTTCCGGTCACGTACGCCGAGGCCGCGCTCGGCGCCTCGGTACAGATCCCGACTCCGGACGGACTGGTGTCTCTCAAGGTCCCATCCGGGACGGAGAGCGGAAAGCTGCTGCGGGTCAAGGGCCGCGGCGCCCCCCATCTGAAAGGCAAGGGGAAAGGCGATCTGCTCGCCCGAGTCAAGGTCTCGATCCCCAAGAAACTCACGAAGGCCGAGAAGGAAGCGCTCGAGGGCTATCAGAAGGTGTCGCGCGAGAACCCACGCGAGCGCTTCGCCGAGGTCAGCTAGTCATGCCTGACCGACCGCGCTACATGATCTCCGTCGCCGCCGAGCTCGTCGGCATGCACCCTCAGACCCTGCGGCTGTACGAGGCGAAGGGTCTCGTTCGGCCCGGGCGAACGCCAGGCGGTACGAGACTCTACTCCGACTCGGATCTCGAGCGGCTGCAGCTCATCCAGCGCCTGACGACTGAGCTCGGGCTCAACCTCGCCGGCGTCGAGCAGGTCTTGCGCATGCAGGACGAGCTCAACCGCACGCGTGCGCGAATGGCGCGCATGGAACGTGAGCTCCGCGAGGAGATCGCCGAGGTTCACCGTTCGTACAAACGAGAGCTCGTCGTCTACCAGCCGGCTCGGACCCCGGCCAGAAGGTCGTAGGGGCCGGGCATGCCCGGCTCTTGCAGAGGAAATCGATGGATTTTCAAAGGCTGACTCTCAAGTCCCAGGAAGCTGTCGCCGGCGCCCAGGAGCTTGCTCGTCGTCACGGCAACCCGGAGCTCACGCAGGATCACCTGACAGTCGCTCTGCTCGACCAGGAGCTCCCGCGGACGCTCGTCGAACGCGCTGGTCACCGCGCGGCCGACCTTCGCGCCGAAGCGGAAGCGCGCCTGCGCAACCTGCCGACGGTCTCGGGAGATGCGGCCGCCCAGCCGCGGGCGTCGGCTT
>JACCUU010000156.1 GCA_013811645.1 Actinomycetota bacterium
CGGAGCGATAGCCGATTCGCTCCTGGCGTTCGAAGGTTTCCGACAGGTCGGACTCTTGCACCGCGGCACCGAGCGCCATATACCCGACCGGGTTGTAGGCATACGCCGCAGGGTCGGACTCCCAGACGTCCACGCATGCCTGCATCAGCTCGCTCATCGCCGGCTGGAAATAGTTGTTGCGAACGACGCCGCAGGCGATTCCCGAAGCGCCTGCGCCCGGATGCGCCTTGTCGAGGACGACGATGTCGGCTCCCGAGCCGAGCTCGCGCGCGCCGAGCTCCTTCGCCAGATGGTAGGCCGTCGAGAGGCCGTGGATCCCGGCGCCGACGACGACGTACGACGAAGACTTCGGCACGTTCATAGCTATTGCCTAGACGCCAACACTGTTGCGAGCACGACGACTGGAAGGTAGCAAGTCATTCCGCCGGCAGCCAGAGCAAGCATGCCGAGCGCTCGCGGATCTTTCGCACCGCTCTGCGGTATCTGCGAGCTCGGATGCGCGACGGATCAGCCCCGAGCACGAGCAAGCCCGTGCCTCGCTCTCCGGCGAGGTCGATGAGTGCTTCGACGGGCTGGGTCGAGCGCACGCAGATCCGTTCGACGCGGACGCCTAGTCCATGCGCGAGATCGGCGGGCGCGCGCAGCGACGACTCGATCTCCGGCGTCGCGATGTAGTCGTAGCCGAGCACTCTCGAGCACGGGCCGAGGGTCGTCTCGACGGCGTTCACGACGATGAGCGGCTGGCCCGACTCGACTGCGGAGTCCACGCCGAAGCGAGCCGCCTCCTCGAGGAGTGGCGCATCGAGCGTCGCGAGCAGGACTGGTCGAGGCGCGGATTCGGAGCGCGTGCCCTTGTCGATCCCGCCCGCGCGGACACCAGTCGTCATTCCGGATGGAGTTCCCAGCGCGGTGCGTTTGCAACCGCGCGGCGCAGCCGACGGCGCCAGAACGGCATGTACAGGAACATCCAGGCGAGGCCGACGACGATGCCGAGGAACACGTACTTGCCGTCGACAAAGATGACGAGCGGCACGAAGACGACGAGCAGGAGCACCGCGAAGACGAAGACCTCTATCTGGAACCGCCGCATCTGCCGCTGGCGCTGCGAGTAGGCCTCGATCGGGATCTGCGCCGTGTTCCAGTTGCGGCTGCATTTAGGGCACGTCCAGCGTTCACCGTACGGCACGGTGCCGCTCTCGTCGCACTCGCACCGGATCGTGATCGGCTGGGGAGCGCCCATCGGCGGATTGTATTCGGGCGGCGAGGGTGTTATAGGTCCCCCGGCGGAAGGTTCCCTGCAGACTCTCGAGGAGGTTGGTAGTGGCTGAAGCAGTCGTCGAGGAACGTCAGCTCCTCAAGAAGCTCCGGTGGTGGGACGGCTTCGTGATCGCCCTGGCGACGCCGGGGTTCCTGCTCGGGTCGCTCGGGTACTCGGTCGGCGACATCGGCGGCTGGGGCTCGGTTCTCCTCTGGGGGATCTCCGCTGGGCTCGCGTTCTTCATCATGACGCTCTACTCCGAGATGGCCGCCATGTTCCCGGACAAGCCGGGCGGCTTCCCGCTCTACGCGCACGAGGGCTGGCGCAAGCACTTCACCCTCATCGGGCCCATCGCGACGTTCGGATACTGGCTCGCGTGGTCTGTCGTGCTCGCGTTCCTCGGGGTCTTCGCCGGGCAGATCATCACGGCAGCGTGGTTCCCGGACGAGCCTTTCGGGAGCGTGTTCTTCGGCAGTTCGGCTGCCGAGTCGTCCTACTTCTCGACCGGCGGTGCGGAGATCGGGCTGCCGCACCTCATCGCCATCGGGCTGATCCTCTCGGTGTGGCTCTTCAACTTCCGCGGAACTCGGGTCGCCGTCGGATTCGGCTACCTGGCCGGAGCGCTGCTCATGATTCCGCTCTTCGTCTTCATGATCCTGCCGTTCCTGAACGGAGACTTCGACAGCTCCAATCTCACCTGGGGGGCGCTCGACGGCACGGCCGGATCGGGCGAAGAGGCGACGTCGATCTCGACGTGGGAGATCATTCGTCTCTCGCTCGTGTGGCTCTGGATCATGGCGTGGTCGTCCTGGGGAGTGGACACGTGTGCGACGTTCGCACCCGAGTACAAGGACACGGTCAACGATACGAAGCTCGCGCTGCGCTCTGCATGCATGTTCACGCTCGCCGTCTACATCCTGCTGCCGCTCGGACTCGTCGGGGGTGTCGGTGAGGAGACCGTCGCGGCGTTCGACTACGTCGGTGCGCTCGAGACGCTCACGGGCTCGACGGCGCTGACCAACTTCTTCGTGGTGGTCATCGTGGCGAGCTTCGTGATCTCGATGAACACTGCGACGGCCGACGGATCGCGCGCGCTCTACGGCATCGCACGCGACGGCATGACCGTGAAGCAGCTCTACAGCCTCAACAAGTGGAACGTTCCCGGTCGTGCGATGACACTCGACATGATCGTGAACATCTGTTTCGTGCTCTTCGTCGGCAACATCTTCGGCATCCTCGCGGCGAGCAACATCGGGTACGTGCTCGCACACTTCTTCGCGATCACGGGATTCATCCTGCTGCGGAGGGATCGCCCGGACTGGCCGCGGCCGATCAGGCTCTCGCCGATCTGGATCCCGATCGCATGGGTGCTCGCTGTCGTCACGGCGGTGCTGACCTTCTTCGGCGTCGGCTGGTTCCAGACCGCCGCCGGCGGCTATGGCGGGACGACCGAGAAGATCATCGGGTTCGGCGTGCTTATCCTCGCGATCGTGCTCTTCCTTTTCCGGCGCATCGTCCAGGACGGCGAGCGGCCGCATTGGCGCGAGGACGCACCGGCCGTTCCGGACGCACGCACCGCCGCGATGCTCGAAGAGGCGGCGCGACCGGTCGCGTAGCGTTCTGTTCCGACG
>JACCUU010000157.1 GCA_013811645.1 Actinomycetota bacterium
CGAAGGAGCATCCAGGGATTCAGTCACAAGGTGCCGTGACCTGTCAAGCGCGCACCACACGTTGAGGCAGACCGAGTCCGTAGCGGCCGCGAAAGCGGACGCCTTCAGGGATTTTCGCGCGACTGAAATCCGCGCTGGCGGATTCCAGTCCGGCGCAAACTGAGAGCGGTGGTAGCGTCGCCCTCCGATGGCCTTCGACGCGGTCTTCGTGGGTGCCGGGATCAACTCCCTCGCCGGAGCCGCACTGCTCTCGAAGGCCGGCTGGAACGTCTGCGTGCTCGAGCGAAGCGACGAGCCGGGAGGCTGCATCAAGACGTCCTCGGACTTGACTGTACCGGGGTTCACACACGAGCTGCTGGCGTCGTGGCATCCGCTCTGGATCGGCTCGGCGGCCTACGCGGAGCTGAAGGACGACCTCGACGCCCGCGGCGTGGAGTACCTGAACACAGATCTTCCGACCGGCTCGGCGCTCCCCGACGGATCGAGCGTATTTCTCACGACCTCGCTGGACGAGAACATGGCCGAGCTCGAGCGGCACGCTCCTGGAGACGGAGGCGCCTGGCAGGCGATGTTCGAGAGCTTCATGCAGAACGCCGACCTCTCGTTCGGCATTCTCGGCACCGAGCTCTGGTCTCCGGCCGGAATCGGGCTCGGGCGCCAGGCCTTGCGGCGCTTCGGACGCCGCGGGCTCCTCGCGTACACCGGGACGATGCTCTCGACCTGCCGAGACTGGCTCGGGGACACCTTCGAGTCGGACGCAGCGCATGGGCTGCTCGCCCCGTGGGTGCTGCACACCGGGCTTGGGCCGGATCAGGCGACGTCGGGCTTCATGACGCAGGTGATCGCCTGCGCGCTCCAGCTCGGTGGCATGCCCGTCCCGAAAGGGGGCGGCGTGAGGCTGGTCGAGGGTCTCGCCGGAATCGTGCGCGATGCGGGCGGCGAGCTGCGTCTGGGAGCCGAGGTCGAGCGAGTTCTCGTCTCGGGCGGCCAGGCCCAGGGCGTGCGCCTCATGGGAGGAGAGACGATCAAGGCTGAACGGGCCGTCGTCGCGTCCGTGACGCCGACGCAGCTCTACGGCAACCTGCTCGGCGCGAGCGAGACTCCGGCCGACCTCCAGCGTGCCGCCGGTCGCTATCGATACGGACGCGGCGCGATGCAGATCCACATCGCCATGTCCGAGCCGCCTGATTGGTACGGAGACGACCGACTCGCCCGGACGGCGATCGTGCACCTGACTCCTGGCCTGGACGGCGTCTCTCGCGCGGTGAACGAAGCCGAGCGTGGGCTCCTGCCGGCGGAGGCGACGATCGTCTGCGGCCAGCCGCTTGCAGTCGATCCGTCGCGCGCGCCGGACGGCTCGTGGATCGTGTGGATACAGCTTCAGGAGCTGCCGGCTGGTCGCATCAAGGGCGACGCGGCGAGCGAGCTCGACATCGGCGACGGCTCGTGGACCGAGAAGCTGCGCGAGGCGTACGCGGATCGCATCACCGCCCGCGTCGGCCGACACATTCGAAATCTCGAGAGCGCGACGATCCAGCGCGTGGCTCTCTCGCCGCCTGACATCACCGCGCTGAACGTCAACCTCGTCGACGGAGACATCTACGGCGGCTCGTGCGCGCTCGACCAGAACCTGCTGTTCCGCCCGCTCCCGCAGGCTCCCGGACACCGCACTCCGGTGGAGAACCTCTGGCACATCGGTGCGTCGACGCACCCGGGCCCAGGACTCGGCGCGGGCTCTGGCTACCTGGTCTACAAGGAGCTGACGAGGGCGTCTCTGCCTCGTCGGGCGCTCGCGCGCGTCCCGCGTGTCGGACAACGCTTGCAACAGTCGGTTGCAAGGCGGCTATGAAGCTTTCTCTGTCCGAGATCTCGACGGTGAATGCCTCCTTTGCGGAGGACGTCTTCGCCTACGCTTCGGCAGGGTTCGACGGAATCGGAATCTGGGAGATGAAGCTTTCCGCGGACGATGGCTCGAACCTGACTCTGCTCCGAAAGGCCGGGCTCGCGGTCGCGAACTGCGTTCCGACGGTGCCATCGATCCTGCCCCTGCAACTTTCCGGAATGGAGGGGCCGCCCGATCCCAAGGAACGCGTCGCGGCGCTCCGCGAAAGCATCCACCGACTCGCGGCCTTCGAGCCCGAGTCGGTGCTCTGCCTCACCGGTGCGATTGGAGATCTCGACCCGACAGAAGCTCGTGAGCTCGTCGTCCAAGGGCTTCGCGAGGTCGCCGCCGCCGCCCGCGAGGCTGGTGTCCGTCTCGGCGTCGAGCCGGCTGGGGCCTCGGTCTCGTTTGTCGCAACCGCGGCCGAGACGCTCGAGTTGCTGGACGAGGCGGAGCTCGACGACGTGGGCGTGATGGCGGACACGTACCACCTCTGGGATGAGACGCCGGAGGCGCTCGCGGCGATCGTCGGGCGCGTGACGGGGCTTCACGTCGCGGATGTTCCGCGCGAGCCCGGCCGTGACGATCGTGGCCTCCCAGGCGAAGGCGGCGCTCGCTCGGCCGAGCACGTCAAGGC
>JACCUU010000176.1 GCA_013811645.1 Actinomycetota bacterium
TCGAGCGCTTCCGCACCTGGCTCCGGTCGAACGCGGACATGACGGACGACGAGGAGGATCAGATCACCTCAGTCGTGAAGCGGCTTTTGAACGACGCGCTCGAGCGCGCGGAGGAATCTCCGCTCCCCGATCCGTCTGGGCTCGAGCAGGGCGTCTTCGCGTCGGCGGAAGACCTCGACACCCCCCACCACAAATAAATGCCGGAGCTCACATACATTCAGGCGATCTCGGACGGGCTGCGCCAGGAGATGCGGCGCGACCAGCGCGTGTTTGTCCTCGGCGAGGACGTCGGCGTCTACGGAGGCGCCTTCAAGGTGACGCTCGGCTTCCAGGAGGAGTTCGGGCCCTGGAGGGTCCTCGACACGCCGCTTTCGGAGACGGCGATCGTGGGCGGCGCGACCGGCGCCGCGCTGATGGGGCTCCGTCCCGTCGCAGAGATGCAGTTCGCCGACTTCATCTCCTGCGCGTGGGACCACCTCGTCACCGTCGCAGCGAAGCAGTTTTTCCGCGGCCGCACGCCTGTGCCTATCGTCGTTCGCCTGCCTTCGGGTGGCGGATTCTCGGGCGGGCCATTCCACTCCCAGAACCCGGAGAGCTCGTTCGCGCACATCCCGGGCCTCAAGATCGTGTGCCCGGCTACGCCGCACGATGCCAAGGGGCTGCTCGCGACCTCGATCGAGGATCCGAACCCGGTGCTCTATTTCGAGCACAAGCACCTGTATCGCCGAATCAAGGGCGAGGTGCCGGAGGAGCGCTACACGATTCCCTTCGGCCAGGCGCGCGTACATCGCGAGGGAGACGACGCCGTGGTCGTGACCTGGGGCGCGATGGTGCACACCGCGTCCGACGCGGCCGACCGGCTGGCCGGAGAAGGATTCGAGGTCGAGGTTCTCGACCTACGAACCCTGATTCCCTGGGACAAGGCGCGCGTGCTCGAGAGCGTGAGACGCTGCTCGAAGGTGCTCGTCCTCCACGAGGACACGCGTACGGGAGGCTTCGGCGGCGAGATCGCCGCGACAATCGGGGAGGAGGCGTTCGAGGACCTGGACGCGCCCGTAATGCGTGTGGCTGCTCCGGACACCCCGGTTCCGTTCTCGCCAAATCTCGAGAAGGCGTTTCTCCCCCAGGTCGAGGACGTTGTGAAATCGCTCCAAGAGCTCGCTGCCTATTAGGGGCCACGGCCCCACTGAGGAGGCGCACGTGTCGACAGGAACCCAGATGGAGGTCGTGATGCCGCAGATGGGCGTGTCCGTCTCAGAGGGCACGATCACGAAGTGGCTCAAGCAGCCGGGCGAGGCGATCGCGCGGGACGAGCCGTTGCTCGAGATCTCGACCGACAAGGTCGACACCGAGGTGCCGAGCCCGGGCGAGGGCGTGCTCGCGGAGATTCTCGTACAGGAGGGCCAGACGGTGGATGTCGGAACCGTGCTCGGCCGAATCGGCCCTGCGGGGAGCGAGACTGCTCGGGAAGAGCCCGCACCGGCTCCCGCTCAGACAGAGCAGCCCGCCGCCGAGATCGACGTCGCTGCGACGGCTCCAGAGCCGGCGTCGGCCTCAGCACCGGAACCGGCCGCCGCTCCTGCGCCTGTTGCCGCCGCTCCTCAGACAGAGTCGACCGGCAACGGACGGGCCTTCGTCTCCCCCGTCGTAGCGCGCATCGCGGCCGAGCATGGAGTCGACCCAAACGCCGTCTCAGGCTCCGGCACCGGCGGCCGCGTCACGAAGAAGGACATCCTGGCGTTCATCGAGTCGGGCGCGCAGGCACCTGCTGCAGTGCTGCCCGGGCCGCCGAGCACAGAGCCCGCTCCGCCGACCCCGGAGCCTGCGCCGATTCCCGAGCCGGCGCCCGTCCCCAGGCCGCCCAGTGAGGCTCCAGAGCCACAGACGATCCCCATACCGGAGCCAGCGCCGGAGCCGCCCACACCGCGACCTCCGACCCAGGCGCAACCTGCGCCCGAGCCCGTGCTCGCCACAGGAGAGACGCTCGAGCCGATGACGGCGATGCGACGCGGTATCGCCGAGCACATGCGCCGCTCGCTCGACACCTCCGCGCATGTGACGAGCGCCATCGAGGTCGACATGTCGCGCGTCGTAGCGCTGCGAAAGAAGCTCAAGCCCGAGTACGAGCGCACGCACGGAGTGAACGTCACGTATCTCGCCTTCA
>JACCUU010000180.1 GCA_013811645.1 Actinomycetota bacterium
TTGGCCTGGTGGAAGCCGTTCCAGATGACGTCCACCGAGGCGACGTCCATTCCGGCGGCCTCGAGAAATGGCCTGAAGCCGCGGCTCCCGTAGAGATTCTCGCCGGAGCAGATCGGCATCGGCGCGACATGCCGCACGTGGGCGAGCGCCGCCGGGTCGAAGAGATCGACTTCGAGCCAGAGGAGGTCGAACGGCTCGAGCGCGCGTGCCACGCGCACGGCGCCCTCGGGCTCGAGGTTGAAGTTGAGGTCGACGATAGGACGCGCCGCATCGCCGGTCCCCTCCTGGAACGCTTCGAGCAGGCGCACCAGCGCGTCCGCGATCTCCTCCGCGCGATGCGTGCCCCCGCCTTCGCCGAAGCCCGGCATCAGCACCTGCGGCTCCTCCCCGGGAACGACGACGTTGGTCTTGAACGCCCGGTACCCACGCTCCACGACCTCGCGCCCGAGCGCTGTCACGTCGGCGTACGAGGCGAGCTTCGGGGTGCACGTCACCTCCCAGGCACGCGCCCTGGTCGTCCCGCAGTGCGACCAGTAGAGCGGAATCGTGTCGCGCGTCGGTCCACCGAAGAGCTCGAACACAGGGACTTCCAACGCCTTCGCCTTGATGTCGAGGAGCGCGTTCTCGACCCCGGCGATCGCCTTGGCGACGACCGATCCGGGGCTCTGCCGCGTTTGCCGGTAGAGATCCCAGTAGATTCGCTCGCCCGCGCGCGGGTCGCGCCCGACGACGACCGGCGCGAGATCCTCGACGATCCCGGCCAGACCGCGCGGGGAGCCGTGCGAGTCCGTGATCTCCGCCCAACCGACGAGCCCGTCGTCAGTCGTCGCCTTGAGGAAGATCCAGGGCCGCCAGCCGGCGTCGCAGAAGAGCGTCTCGAGCCGCGCGATCTTCACGACGCCGGAGCATACGGCGCCCGCCCGATCGCGGGCACGGACGCTGCCCCGGAGTCGAGCAGCCGCTCGGCGCGCTCCCAGTCCTCCTCGTCGTCCACGTTGAAGCCCTCGTGCCCGGCCGTGAAGAACGGCGCGACGACCAGGCCCTCCCGCGTACCGGTCTCGGTGACGACGCGCGTCCACGCGATCTCCAAGGCGCTCGACTGGACGTAGACCGCGGGGAGAGCCTGGTATTGGCCGGCGTGCCAGGCGCTATCCAGATGCGACTGGTCGAGAAGCGGGGACATTGTCCGGCCGTCCTCCGCCAGCTGCCACATCTTCCCCGGATGCTGCTTCACGCGCTCGACCGCTCGCAACGAGTCAACCTCCGGCATCGAGATCAGCTGCTCGAAACCGCGGCGGACGACTTCGGGGCCTCGAAAGGGGTTGGTCGCGCGGACGATGGCGAAGAGGTCGAAGCGCTCGCCCAGTTCACCGAGCGTGAAGGTGAGCCACTCGATGTCGGGAGAGGTCGCGGTCGCGAACTCGGCTGGGCGCAGGAACGGCACTTCGGCGCCGTACCAGCGGGCGATCTCGGCGATCTCGTCGGAGTCGGTCGAGACGACGACGCGCGCGAAACGCTCGCTCTGAAGCGCGGTCTCGATCGCGTACGCGAGCAGCGGATGTCCTGCCAGCGGGCGCACGTTCTTTCCCGGAACCCGCTCGGAGCCCGATCTGGCCGGGACGAACGCGACCGCGACCGGCGTCTCCGCGCGAGTCACAACGCGTCGGCTTCGGCGGCGAGTCTGGCGAGCACCGGGCACGGCACTCCGAGCCGCTTGCCAGCGCGAACGACACTTCCCGCAATCGCGTCGAGCTCGTGCCGCTTGCCGGCGATGACATCCCGCGCAGCGGAGGTCGTGAGGTGCGGATCCATCTCCACGATCCGCGTCCACTGGGCCGAGGACATCATCTTGACGCCGTCGGCGGTGGCGACGGCACAGGCCTCGTCGAGCGCCTGCTCCATGCGCGGACGCCACTCGGGATCCGTGCGCAGCTCGCCTATGGTCCGGCGGGTGAGCGCGGTCGCGCTCGACACCACCGCGGCCCGCGCAGCCTTCCGCCAGAGCACGCGCTTCTCGTCGTCCTCGATCGCGACTTGCATACCCGCCGCGCGGAGGATGTCGGCCGCCCGCTCGAGCTCCTGATCGGAAAGGTCGTCGGACGCCATCGTCACGAGGCCGGAAGGCGTGCCCTGAACGATCTGCATGCGCCCGACGCGATACGCCTCGAACTGGGAGAGGCTCGCGGCCGCGACGCGGCGCCCGAGGCGCGCGCGGATCGGCTCCAGGTGCTCGAGGCCGTTCAGGAGCGGGAGCACGACGGCGTTCTCGACGGATTCCGGCTCGACGCGCTCGAGCGCGTCCGCGAGATGCGGGGCTTTCACGGTGACGACCAGGAGCGAAACCGGCTCGACGAGCCGCTCGACCAGCACGGGCCGGACGTTTATCGGCTTGGAGCCGTTCGAGTCCAGTGTGATTCCGGAGAGTGCCATCAGTCCCACGATTTCCGGGGTACCCACGCAGATCGTCCGGTGGTGGGCTTCGGAGAGCCGAACGGCGAAGGTTCCTCCGACCGCACCCGGGCCGAGGATGGCAACGGTTCTCGTCATGCGAGGGCTGGATCGGCGATCAGGGTCACGATCTTCCAGTCGGAATACACGTCCAGCGCCTCGATCCCTGCCTCGCGCCAACCAGTTCCCGAGTCCTTCACGCCACCGAAGCCCATGTGTGGCTCGGACCCGTGTGTCCCGCCGTTGACGACGATCACACCGGCCTGCGCCTTCTCCGCAAAGCGCATCGCCCGGTGCAGGCTCGCCGTGTGCACGGCGGCCGTCAGCCCGTACGGCGAGTCGTTCACGAGGGCGATCGCGTCATCGAGGCTCGGACCCGGTAGAGGAGGGTGACCGGGCCGAACAACTCCGTGTGCGAGATCTCGTCGTGCGGAGACGCGCCCTCGACGATCGTCGGAGCGAGCTGGAATCCCGAGCTATCGCTCCGCTCGCCGCCGGCCAGGATCGTCGCCCCTCGTGCCGCCGCTCTGGCGACGGCGTCCAGCATGCGCTCGAGCGCGGCCTCGCTGATCACGGGCTCGGGCTCGAGGGCGTTCGCTTCCTCCACGAACTGCTCCCGGAACGCGTCGTAGACGTCGTCGAAGACGACGACCCGGCTAGCGGCAGCACACCGCTGGCCTGCATTCGAGAACGCGGAGGCCAGCGCCCAGCGGACCGCATTCGGCAGATCCGCATCGTCGCAGACGACGAGCGCGTTCTTGCCGCCGAGCTCGAGACACACCTTGGCGAGCCGTCGACCCGCTCTCTCGTTGATCCAGCGTCCCGTCGCCGCGGAGCCGGTGAAGCTGACCAGCTCGACGTCCTCGTGCTCCACCAGCGCCGCCCCCGCCTCGGCCCCCAGCCCCTGCACGACGTTCAGCACCCCGGCCGGCACTCCCGCCTCGAGCGCCAGCTCCGCGAAGAAGAGCGCGGACGCGGGAACCTCCTCCGAGGGTTTCACCACCGCGGCGTTGCCGCAGAACACCGCCGGAAACACCTTCCAGGCGATGTTCGGCAGCGGTGTGTTGAAGCTCGTGATCAGGCCGGCGACTCCGAGCGGCTGGCGAACGGTCAGGACCGTCCGGTGCTTCATGCTCGCCGTCAGTGTCCGGCCGTACGAGCGCCTTCCTTCTCCCGCGACGAAGTGGCCCATCTCGACCGCGGCGTCCGTCTCACCGAGCGCGAGCTCGATCGGCTTGCCCGTCTCGGCCGCGACGATCTCTGACGCCTCCCCGCGCCGCTCGGAGAGGAGCAGCGCCAGCG
>JACCUU010000199.1 GCA_013811645.1 Actinomycetota bacterium
ACCCTGACGAGATGTTCGAGCTTCTCGGCCGTTGCTCGACGTTGCGACGCGCCAACGTTGGAAGCAACTCGTCAAGATAGAAGCGTCGAGATCTTCTGCACGACGACGTCGATTTTGAAAGCTTAGACCCCCAGCTGATTCAGGTATTGGAGTTGCGTGCCGCCGACTCTCGCCGTCTCCTCGCCGCGCTGGTCCGGCTCGGGGCACGTGATCGCTGCGCGATCATCGCCGTCGGTCACGGTATCGAACCGTGGGAAGCTCCTCTCGAGCGGCGCTCGAAACACTGCTGACGACAAATTGGGTGACCAATGATGAGGGGGAGGCAGCCGACAACGTGATCCTCGTGTGCCAACCGGGCCGCCTTGCTTTCACCCAAGACGACTACGCTCACCGACAGATCATCCATCGCGCGTCCTGAGACGGGTGCGCCGCGGCTCCACATCTGTACTCGAAGCCAGCCGAGCCATGTGGCTCTTGCGGTCTCTCGGGTGGCCGTCTAGGCCGGGATCCGCAGAACCACCTTTCCGAACTGCGCTCCTGACTCGAGTCGTTCGTGCGCCTTGGCGGCGTCGCCGAGCGGAAGCACAGAATCGACGTGGATTCGCGCTCGCCCGTCCTTGATGAGCTCGTATGCGCCCTCGAAGTCCGAGGGCATTCCCATCGTGGATCCGAAGACGGTGAGCTGCTTCCACCACAACCGGTAGAGACGCGCGGGTGGGCTGTGCCCCGTGGTTGCTCCGCATACGACGACGCGCCCTTCGGGTGCTGCAGAGGCGAGGGATCGCTCCCACGTTGCCTCGCCGACCGTTTCGACGACGACGGCCGCGCCGGTGCCGCCGGTCGACTCCTTCACGGCTGCGACAACGTCATCGTCGACATGGTTGACCGCGACGTCTGCGCCCAGGTCACGTGCGCGCTCGAGCTTCTCTGGGCTCGACGACGTGACGATCGTGCGCGCGCCGAGAGCGCGGCAGAGCTCCAGTGCGGCGAGCGCAACGCCGCCTCCGATGCCCCAGATCAGCACCCACTCGCCCTCGCGGAGTGCCGCTTTGGTCACGAGCATGCGATAGGCCGTCTCGAACACGAGGGGGAACGCCGCGCCCTCCTCGAACGAGAGGCGGTCGGGGAGCGGGTAGAGCTGCCCCGCGGGGATCGCCTTCAGCTCGCAGTAGGTTCCGTCCGTGTGCTCGCCGATCACCGTGATCCGACCGTCGTGGACGATGCCCGGATTGAGGACGACGCGATCGCCGACCGAGAAACCCTCGACATCGGTACCGAGTGCAGCGACGACTCCCGCCCCGTCCGCGCCCAGGATGCGCGGCTTTGGAACGGAGGGAAGTCCTCTTCTGATCCAGACGTCGAGATGGTTCAGCCCTGCCGCCCGAAGCGCGACCAAGACCTCGCCGGCAGCGGGCTCGGGATCGGGAACGTCCTCATAGCGGAGAACGTCGGGCCCACCGTCCTCGTGGATGCGAACGGCCTTCACGAGGCAGAATCCTCTCATGACCGCCGCCGAGCTGGCTCGGCTGGCCGCGGACCTCGAGTTGGATGTCCTCGGTGCAGCCGTGGCCGCGCCATATGAGGAGACCGAAGACCACATCCGTGAACGGAGTGCCCGAGGTCTTTTCGCGGACATGCGCTTCACCATGGCGCGTCCCGAGATCTCCTGCCATCCAGAAGAACTAGTGGAGGGCGCGCGCACCGTCATCTCCGCAGCGCTCTGCTACTACGAGGACGGACCGGAGCCGGGTCCGAACGAGGGGCGGCTGTCTCGCTATACGTGGCGCGATGCATATAAAACGTTGCGCCACAGCCTGGAGGAGCTCGGGAGCCGACTCGGTGGCACCTATCGTGTTCTCGTCGACTCGAACGACCACGTCGATCGCGAAGGGGCCGTGCGCGCGGGTGTCGCGTTCTACGGAAAGAACACCATGGCGATCACTCGGCGGTTCGGATCGTGGGTCGTCCTCGGAACGCTCGTCACGGACGTAGAGATCGAGCCGAACGAGCCGCTCGCTCTCGACTGCGGGTCATGTCGGATCTGCATCGACGCGTGTCCGACAGGTGCACTCGACGAGCCGGGCGTGCTCGATGCGACGAAGTGCCTTTCCTACTGGACGCAGGCGCCGGCTCCCATTCCGGATTCGTATCGGGCCGAGCTCGGAGACAGCGTTTACGGCTGTGACATCTGCCAGGACGTCTGTCCGTGGAACCGCGGCGTGGAGAAGCGACGCTCGGGAGCTCCTCGCGACGCCGAACCGGTGTCGCCCGTATCGCTCCGCGATTGGCTCGAGCGCGATGGTGAAGAGCTCGTTGCCGAGCTCGATCGCCTCTATGTCCCGCGGAACGATCCTCGCTGGTTGCGGCGGAACGCGCTCGTTGTTGCGGGCAACGCGGGGAGCCCCGAACTCGTCCCGACCGTCGAGTCCTTCGCGGAAAGCGACGATCCCGTCCTGCGCGACGCGGCCGAGTGGGCGCTCACGCAGATCGAAGTGCGATCCGCGTGACGCAGTCGGACAGAGAGCGGTTGGCCGTACTGATTCACGAGGTTCGGAGCCCGGTCGCCGCTCTTCGCGCCATTGCGGAGACGTGTCAGGGCAACCGACTCGAGACCAGGGAGCGCAGGCCGCTGGTGGACCTCGCCATCGCGGCGTGCCTGGGAATTGAGCGTCTGATCGGCGACGTGACGGTCTCGTCTGTGCGGCTGGAATCAGTCGACATCGGCCGTCTGGTCGAGGAGGCAGTGGGAGCGGCGGTGCTCGGAGGCGAAAGCGTGCGTGCGGAGGTCGACGAAGGCCTGCCTCCGCTTCGTGCTGATCCTCTTCGTCTACGGCAGGCGCTCGACAATCTCGTGTCGAATGCGCTCCGACACGCCGGATCCTCGACGGAGGTGCTGATACGCGCGCGGCCCGCGAAGGCAGCCGTGCTGCTCTCGGTCGCTGACCAGGGTCCCGGAATTCCCCCGGACGAGCAGGAGAAGATCTTCGAGGCGGGTGTTCGGTTGGACGCCGCCCGCCCAGGATCGGGCCTTGGGCTTGCAGTTGTGCGTGCGATTGCCGAGGCGCATGGCGGAACGCTCGCGGTTGAGTCCGTCCCGGGCGAGGGCACGACGTTCACCATCGCGCTCCCCATTTCCTAGCCTGCCACTACCGCCTTCAGGCGGTATCTGCGAAGGAGCTGACCGTTTTGGTCGTGCTCGAAAAGATCGAAGCTCGCGCGTGAGCCTTCGACCTCTACGCCATTCCTGGTCGCGACCCGAACCGGGAGATCGTTCGCGACCTCGTACACCTCGATGTACTCGGGCTGTTCGACCGAGATGTAGCGCGCGCGCTCGCCGGGCTGCACCCAGACGAATCCGACCATTTCGTCGTTCTCCGTCAGGCACCCGATGTTCAGACGAGGATCGCGAAGACGTCCTTCGAACAGCTGTCCATAGGCTCCTCCGCACCAGCGCCGATCCTCCTCGAGCGGTCCGGCCGTGTCGTCGCAGCCGTCGATTCCGCGGCCGTCCTTCGTCCGCGATGTCACGCTCGATGAGATCACTCCGACTCGCTCCACAATCGGTCCGGAAAGAGGATTCGACGATCCGCGGTAACACTCGGCAATCGGCGAGTCGGGCACGATGTCGGCGAAATCCGTGACCTTGAAAGAGGTAAGTACGACATCAGCCTCGGCGACGTGTTGCAACTTGACCGACAAGGCTCCAGGAGCCGAACCGTCCATCAATCTCGTCGGCCTATCGTCGTTGCCGGTGCATGCGACCAACACTCCGGCTATGAGAAGGAGGGTGAGGCGCAGACGGATCATGCGCCTCACCCTCCGCGTGTTACGACTGGCTCCAGCCGAGGCGTCGAACACCGCTGAAGATCGAGTTTCCGCGGTACGCCCGCGTCCAGACGTTGGTGCCATACGACTCTCCCAATGCCTCGATGATCTGGTCGGTTCCATCCGGATTCGTGACGTAGATCATCCCGATATGGGTCGCGCTTGCATAGGCGTCCATTTTGATCGCGGCTGATTTGGACAGGGGGTAGTTGGCAGCCCCGTCCGCGTTCTTGAATCGTTGAGCGGTGTACGGCCCATGGATGTTCCGCAGCCTCCACCACTGATGAAACGCCGTGCTGGTCTCGTCCAGCGTTTCACGCCACACCTTGAACGTGAACCCCGAGCAGTCGGGTCCCTCGCCGCCGGTGTTGGGATCGGACTTCGGGTCACCCGGCGAGTCGTCGACGTCGTTGTCGTTCCAGCAGCCGCCGCCCCACTGGTACCCCTCGTGACGCGCGTACAGCGCGACGGTGATCGATCCGTCGCGGGTGATGTACGACGTGGGCGTGGGGGCCGCGTAGTTGCAGTTATTGGCGACCCACTGCGTGTGGTACGCACCGGCGGTTCCTGCGCCCGCGAGGGCGAACGCGACCACGAACGCGACGAGAAACTTGCGTGCGTATCGCATCACTCCACCTCCAGTTCGAAGCGATCGACGAAGAGACCGGCGGAGGTCGAGCCGAGCTGGTAGAGCGAGGAGCCACGGAGTCGGAAGCGCGACAACGGAGCCGTCTCCGCCCAATCTGCGGAATCCAACGAGAAGCGCTTCACGATTCCTCGCCGATCCAATACGAGAACGACGAACTCGTCGCGGTCATCGGTGAAGACACGCGTTACCAGGACGACCCCGGTGCCGTAAGGCTCCGCGAGTTGAACCTCGGCCAGCGGCGTCTCGCTCGTCACGAGCCATGCCCGCTGAACAGCGGCGCTCCCGACCAGCGCAACACGCACTTCGTTCCCGTGGCGCAGGATCACGATCCTCCTGCCATCGGACAGCGGCCGACCGGACTCGGCTGCGTTGATCTGTCCGGAGACGCCGACCGTTCGTCCTTCGCGCGCCGCAGGCATCCACTGCGCGGAGGAGCTCTGCAAAACGACCGGTCCCTCCGGTCCGACGCGAACCTGCGAGGGCCTCTCGGCTACCGCGCCCGTCGCTCTTTCACCTCCGTCCCGATCGAAGGTACGGAGAAGCGGCTTCGCTCCGTGCCCGCCCGCCGTCTCGAGGACATAGACCGTACCGTCCTCGCCGATCGACATGTCCGCCATCGTTCCGTTGATCGCGAGTGGCACAGCGTCGGGCGTCTCTCCGTCTCCGCGCCAGCGAAGGAGACGCTTGTTCGCCTCGTCCAGCACGACCACCGAGCCGTCTTCCTCTACGTCGAACGCCGAGCCGCCTATCGGCATGAGGTTCTTGCCCTGCTCGAGACCTGCCTCGGACAGGCCCGTGCCCCATGCAGCTTCCGCGACGCGCTCGCTTGCTTCACGCCCGTCGCCGAAACTGTGGGAACCGAGCGCGATTCCGATGCTCCTGCCCAGAGGCAGGCTTCGCTGGGGTGCAGCTGCGCCTCCTGCGGGAAGCGTCGTAACCAGGTCGGTCTCGTCACTCCGAAACACCGCGTAGTACGAGAAACCGGTAGCTGCTCGGGCGATCGACTCCGGGAGAAGCGCCACAAACCGCGTGCCGGATACACCTTGCTCCTCTTGTGCCGCGACCACCTGGTACGTGCCCGTATCGCCGGCTCGAGCGAACACTGCTCCGTTCACGGCGCAGGGTGTTTCAGCCTCCGCCTCGGAACGCGCGCAGTAGACGTCGTAGCGCAACTCCGTCCGCTCAGCGCGCGTCGTGAGCAGCGGAGGAAGGTGTGTTGCCTCGAGCAGCGGCAGTGTCGCGGGTTGGACGATGCGATGCGCGAGAGCCGTGCCGGCAAGAACGACCGTGACGATGCCGGCGAGAACCCCCGCGAGCACGCCCGCGGCCCGCGTTAGCCGTGAATGAGAAGAGTGAAACTCGTCCATTCGCGCTCCTTGTTGTCGGTTAAGACAACCGTAGCGCGTGGGTACGGATGGTAACGGCCTCCGTACTCATGTCGGCACCGATTCGGCGCAGTTTCGTTACGTTCAGCTCTGCGCCGGCACGCGGCCGGTGTCGCGCTGAAGACGACGCGCTCGCTTGGCTACCGCGTCCCTCAGACGCTGCGGCTCGAGCACGATGCTCTCTCCGCGGTCGGCAAGCACCTCGGAAAGGAGCCACTCTTCGGTCTTGTACGGCACGTCCGCGATCGCCGACCCGTCTGTCAAGGGGCGCGCTCCGCGTTCGAGTTTCCAGCGCGCGATGGCGGGGGAATGATGGAGCCGGGCGACCCGTGGATTCGTGAGGTAGGACGGGTCGAATCCATCACGGGGCTCGAACTGCTCGTCGGTGAGCCGGGCGGATCGCATGCGATCGAGGCGAAACGTGCGGGCAGCGTCAACCGTGCGATCCCATGTGTGAACGCGCCAGACCGGGAGTTCGCGCTCGATCGTATATGGCTCTACGTGGCGAACGGACGGGCTTTCGGTTCCGTCCTTCAGGTACTCGATCTCGACGACTCGGCGCTTCTCGGCCGCTTGGCTCAACACCTTGACGAGCGCCTCCTCGTCCAAGGCCACGCGTGGCTCCGGCGTGGCGGCGAGATCGAACCGTCCAAAGGTTTCCTCGAGCTTGCTGCGCACGCGCTTCAGCTGGGTGTGAGCGTCGGCGGCGATCGTCGGCCCGACGTACTCGATGGCGAGACGGATCGCCCGAGCCTCGAGGGGTGTCAGCTTCGGCGACCGCCGGAACACGTCTCCATACAGCTCCTTGTCGACTCTCACCACGTCGCCGTCGTGCATTGCGTACACGGCGTAGCACCCACCACCGAAGTTGACGAGGTTGAGAAGTGAGAGATGATCCTGGAGCTCGTCGAGCGGAATGGAGATACGACCGGCGAGCTCGGCTGCATCCAGCACGGCGCTCCGTTCTTCGCCGCACGCCGCCAAGAGTTGGGCGAGCAATGCCTGGAGCACCCCGAAACGTTCGGGTGCGACCGGGCCGACCGGTCGCTCGGGAAGGGGATGCCTCGGGTCGCTCCGCTTCGGCCCGGCAGGCACGGGCGCGGGTCCCTCGTGCGATTCGACGAGCACGGCCAGCCCGTCGGCTACAGCGCTTCTGAGCTCTTCCGGCTCGAGGGCGACTGCGCGGCCGTTCTGGCGGAGAACCCAGCCCGCGAGGAGATCGACATTCGCGAAGTCGGTCTCGAAGACGCCGTCCTCGACCGATCCGGCGTCCGAGAGCGTGCGCTCCACCCACCAGGCCGTGTCGTCGGAGACTGCGATTCGCGCAGTGCCGACCGCCTCGCCGATCTGCCAGGGTCGCGGGACGCGGTGGTCCTCGACGTTGAACTCCGGAGGCACGCGAAAGTCGCGCTCGCGTCTGGTTGCGAAGCGGATGTCTCCCCGGATTCGGGAGACCTTGAACGTTCGCACGGTGTCACGGGCGAGGTCTTGGCCGATCACGTACCAGTTGCCGTCGTCCAGGCGAAGCGCGTAGGGATTCATGACGCGCTCGCCAGGCCGCGAACGCCTTGGGCTCCAGTAGCCGAAGCGCACCGTGCGTTGCTTCGAGATCGCGGACTCGAGCTTCGACAGGCGTCCCGCGAGCTCGGGTGAGTAGTCGGGAGCGCTTACGCGCACCCGCTCGGCCGTGTCAGTCGGGGGCTCGGTGAATCCCGTGCGGCCGAGAGCGAGATTCTGCAGCGCAAGTCGGAACGGCTCGGCGTACGCGAACTTTCCCTCCAGGTAGTAGAGCGCCGTCTGGAGTGCCGCGAGCTCGTCGTCGTCGAGCTCGAGCCGATCGAGGAAGTAGTGCTCGGAGCGGAGCGTGTACAGCTCCTCGCCGGTGAACTCATCGCGTTGGGACTGAAGTGGAACGCCGAGCGCAGTCAGCTCCGCGCGATCGGAGTAGAAGCGTCTTGCGAACGCCTCGTCCGACATCTCGCTGTAGCCCTCCACGTTCGACTTGACGTCTCTGGCCGTCAGCGGACGGCGCTCGGCCATCAGGTAGGCGACGAGCGAGAGCTGGCGAATGAGCTTGTCAGCGTCATGAGACATGCGCGCTGAGCTTAGCCGGTGTTAGCTGGCGCAAGATTCGGAATCCGCGAGCGCGGATTCCGATCGCGCAAGCCAAGACCCCTTCAGGTTGAGGAGGAATCGGAAGTCTCGGGGTGTGAAGTCGGCTGTCGGATCTACAGACCGAAATCCGCTACGGCGGCTTCAGGCTGCGGCGGCCGCGTGCTGCTCGAGATGCTGATGGGAGGGGCAGTAGTCCCGCCCCGGAAGCGGCGTCCGTTGGCACGCCTTGCCCTTACGTGTCGTGGCGTGGCAACGAGACACGCCTCCGTCCAGCATGCCCGTCTCGATCTGATGCTCGATGAACGCCGTCGCTGCTCCGACGCCCTCGCGAACCGCCCAGGCGACCTGCGCCTGCGCCGTGATTGGGAAGTAGCGCCTGATGTCCGCGAAGAGCGCCCGGTCGGGGCGCGCGAAATAGTGCGGATCCTCGGCCAACCGCTCCATCGTCTGCTCGCACTCGCAGAGCACCGCGCGACGGTATTCGAGCTGCGTGCCGCGGTCGGCGTACGGGTCGATCAACGACTTGATCGAGCGGTAAATCGCTCGCGAGTATTGATACATACAGGAGCGTAACTGCGCGATGTGGTCTTCCAATGAACGCTCCAGCTCCTCGGAGGATCGCTCTCAGTAGGCGGAAAATCGACTGCTTCGAAGCTCCGCAGCGGGGAGTGTAGCGTCTTTTCTACCCTGTTACAAAGTCTGAATCTCCAGTCGCCGATCCAGACAACGGGAAAGAAGCTCAAGGCACGATTCGGCGCACCGTTGCCGTGCGGGCGAATCGTCGCGCGCGCTGCAGATCGCTCGTCGCTTCGGCTTCGGACCCGTAGATGCCCGTGAACACCAACCAGTACCCCGGATGCAAGCTGGCGTACTGCGAGGAGTCGAGGATTCCCACCTGAGAGAGACCGCGTGTGCCCGCCTTTCGGACTCGCGCCACCGCTGCGCGCCGGCCGCCGGTCTGTGGAAGCGTGGCCAGCGCGATCGTCCATCCATCCTCTCCGGCGGGCCAGTCCGCGACGTCCGCTGCTCCGCCCTCGGAAGGAGGCGGAAGCGTGGTGGAGGCGGGGAGGGTTGCAAAGCCACCAGTTGCCGTCACGAGCGCTGCTCCGTCACTTTGCCCATCCGTCGCCGCGACTGCCAGGGCTGCGCCAGCGAGTGCGACGACGAGCGCCAGCGTCGTGCGGATGATCCAACCCGGGCGCACTCCTCGTGTCGCATCGACCGCGCCGGGGCCGGGGAGACGCACCCCGCAGTCCAGGCAATACTCCTGGCCGGCTAACACGGGCGCTCCACAACGAGGGCAGCTGTTCACGGGAGGCTCGCGGCGCCTGGATTCCCGACCGACGCTTCCGCGATCGGGCGCCCGCAGGTTGCGCAGAAGCGCGCTCCCAGCAGGAAAGGGGCGCCGCAGACGCAGGTTACGGAGCGGCGGCGGAGCCGCGAGCTGCCGTCGAGCACGGCGTCGATCTCGTGGACGCGGGCTTCGATGGCGACGAGCTCTGCGCAGCGCTCGACGACGAGACCTGCGTTGAAGCGGTCTCGCTTGTACATCTCGAGTGCCAATCCGCCAAGGTCGCGCAGTCGTTCCTCACGCACCAGGAGCAGCGACTTGCGCTCGCGCCGAAGCTCTCGCGGCACAGGTTTGGTGGCGGGAGGCGGTGGGCTCCCGGCAGCACCAGTTGTCCCGTTTTGCTGCCTCGGCACGCTTCTACCCTAGAGCTGAAGGATGACGAGACGTTCCTCGGTCATCTCGCGAACGGCGTACGCGGGCCCCTCGCGCGTGTTTCCCGAGTCCTTGACTCCGCCGTAAGGCATCTGGTCGGCGCGGAACGTGGGAGCTTCGTTCACGGTCACCCCGCCGAACTCGAGGGACTGCGCGGCGCGTAGCGCGTTCTTGAGATCGCCCGTGAATATCCCTGCCTGGAGGCCGAACCGCGTGGAGTTGGCGAGCACGATCGCCTCGTCGAGCGTGTCGAAGGGCGTCACCGTGCAAAGGGGCCCGAACACCTCCTCACACGACACCTTTGCATCGGGTGGAGCCCCGGCGATCACGGTCGGCAGCAAGAGCTCCCCGTCGAGCGTGCCGCCGGTCAGCACGTCAGCACCTCCGGCCTTCGCCTCCTCGATCCACGCGAGAATGCGGTCCCGGTCGGACGCCGTGATCAGGGGGCCGACGTCGGTCTCCTCCTCAGCGGGGTCGCCCACCGCGAGCGCCTCGACACGGGGCAGGAAGCGCTCGAGAAAGTCGTCGTAGGAGCGCCGCTCGATGTAGATCCGCTGGATGGAGATGCAGCTCTGTCCAGCGAACGAGAACGCGTTCGCGGCGAGGCGCTCCGCCGCATCGTCGAGGTCGGCGTCGGCGGCGACGATGACGGGCGTCGCGTTTCCGAGCTCGAGATTCACGCGCTTGCGCGCGGCTCGCTCGCGCAGCTTCCAGCCGATGGGAGCCGAGCCGGTGAAGGTGATCAACTTGACCCGCTCGTCGTCGACGAGCACATCGCCGATCTCTTCCGCCGGTCCACAGACGACGTTGAGCCAGCCCGCGGGCAACCCTGCCTCGGTCTCGAGCTCCGCGAGGAGGAGCGCCGACAAAGGCGTCCGAGAGGCCGGCTTCAGCACCACTGCGCAGCCGGCGGCGAGCGCCGGAGCGACCTTATGGGCGACGAGATTGAGCGGAAAGTTGAAGGGCGAGATGGCGCCGACGATCCCGACGGGCTGGCGCAGCGTGAACGCGAGCTTCCCAGCTCCGGCGGGCGACGCATCCATCGGCACGACGTCGCCGGCGAGCTTGCGTGCCTCGACCGCGGCCATCGTGAACGTCGAGACTGCGCGGGACGCTTCGACCCGGGCTGCTTTCATCGGTTTGCCGGCTTCGGCGGAGATCGTCCGGGCGGCATCGTCCGCGTGCTCGGACAGGAGTGCGGAGACACGATCCAGGATGGCGGCACGCTCGTGGGCGGGAATGGGTTCCCGCATCGCCTTCTCGGCTGCATCGAGCGCCCGGCGCGTCTCTCCTGCACCCGCCTTGGGCACGCGGCCGACCGATGCTCCATCGTAAGGCGAGAGCACCTCGATCCACTCGCCCGTCTCGACCCACTCGCCCCCGATGAGGAGCTTCCGCGCGACAGCGGTCGTGACCATGGCAGGAGTGTAGATGGGAGACTTTCTCGCGATGGATGTGCCGGAGGGGTTCGGCATGCGCGACGCGGCGACCTCGCGTTCACAGCTCAGGTAGTGGGGAGGGGCGCGCCAATGCCCTCCGCGCGGCCGCTCGAGGGGCGACTGCCGGCTACCAGCCGGAGGTGTCGCGCTCGCCCTTGAAGGGGCCGACGACGTCGGACGTGATCCAGCCGCCGTAGAAGTCGCCACCCTGTGCGAGCACGAGCTCGTCGTCGACCAAGCAAGCGTCCATCCGGCCGGGGTAGAACGCCACTGCATCGCGGATCTGCCCAAAGCCAGGACGCGGATCGTGGTACGTCCAGGCCG
>JACCUU010000240.1 GCA_013811645.1 Actinomycetota bacterium
GTGCCGATGGCTCGCTCGACGTCGACGACGAGGTGCTCGCGGAGCTCGACTGGGTCGTCGCCTCGATGCACACCGCCTTCGAGCGCAGCTCGACCGAGCGCATCGTGGGAGCGATCGACAACCCCAATGTCGACTGCATCGGGCACCTCACCGGACGGCGGATCCTGAAGCGGACCGGCGCGGAGATCGACATCGAGCGCGTGGTTGCGCGCGCCGCGGAGACGGGGACGGCGCTCGAGATCAACTCCCAGCCCGACCGGTTGGATTTGCGCGACACGCACGCACGTCTGGCGGGAGAGGCCGGTGTTCTCGTCCCGGTGACGACCGACGCCCACTCGACCACCGCGCTCGGGTATGCCGAGTTCGGGATCGGGCTCGCGCGCCGCGCGTGGTTGACGAAGGAGCAGGTATTGAACACGCGCACATGGGCGCAGATCGCCAAGTGGCGGCGATGAGCCTTGTCTTGGCTAGGGCGGGGCATACCTCGCCCCTGCGACAACCAGCGATGCCATGAGCTCGTTCCGGGAGGATGGCGCTGCTGCCGTCGAGTGGGTCGCCTCCTACCTCGAGCGCGTGAGCGACTTGCCTGTTCTCTCCCAGGCCGAGCCGGGAGACATCCGCGCAACTCTCCCACGTTCACCCCCCGACGAGCCGGAGCCGTTCTCGTCGGTGCTCCGCGACCTCGACACCGTGCTCCTGCCGGGGCTCACGCACTGGCAGAGCCCGAGGTTCTTCGCCTACTTCGCCGCGACCGGATCCGAGCCGGGCGTCCTCGCCGAGCTCTTGATCGCCGGGCTCAACCAGGTCGGGATCCTCTGGCGCACGTCTCCCGCGCTCCAGGAGCTCGAGGAAGTCACACTTGACTGGCTGGCGCAGCTCCTCGGCCTGCCGTCCGAGTTCCACGGGCACATCGAGGACACGGCCTCGACCGGGGTGCTCTCGGCACTCGCCGTCGCGCGAGCGGTTCGTCCTGGCCACCGCGTCGTGCTCTGCTCCGAGCACGCCCACTCGGCCGCCGACAAGGCCGCGAAGCTGCTGGAGCTCGAGCTCCGCAAGGTCCCGGTCGACGACGAGTTCCGGCTCCGGCCCGAGTTGCTCGAGCTCGACGATGCCTGTGCGGTCATTGCGACCATCGGAACGACCGGCGCTGCCGCAATCGACCCGATCCCCGAGATCGCCGATGCGTGCGAGGCGGCAGGAGTCTGGTTACACGTGGATGCTGCCTACGCCGGCTCGGCGGCGGTGTGTCCCGAGCTCCGCCCGCTGTTCACGGACTGGGAGCGTGCGGACTCGATCGGCGTGAACCCGCACAAGTGGCTCGGAGTGCCGATGGACTGCTCGGCGCTCTGGTCACGCCGGCCGGACGACTTCCGGCGCACGTTCAGCCTCGTTCCCGAATTCCTCCAGTCCCCCGACGACGCGGTGAACCTGAGCGAGCTCTCCATCCCGCTCGGCAGGCGCTTCCGGGCGCTCAAGCTCTGGGCGGTGCTCCGCTGCTTCGGCCGTACGGGTCTCCAGGAGCGGATCCGCGAGCACATGCGGCTGGCGTCGCTCTTCGAGGGGTGGGTTCGAGACGAGCCGGGATGGGAGATCGTCGCGCCAAGGCACTTCTCGCTCGTCTGCTTCCGCCGTGAGGGAGCGGACGAAGAGAACGAGCGCCTTCTCGAGAAGGTCAACGCCTCCGGCGAGGCCTTCATCTCGCACGCTCGCCTCGGCGATCGCTATGCGCTCCGGCTCGCGATCGGAAACTTCCGCACGAGCGAGGACGACCTGCGCCTGGCCTGGGACGTACTCAACCGGGAGGCTGCCGTCCTCTGAGATAGATCCGCGAGGCGTGGAAGACGCGACCGCCCTCGGCGCCCGAGACCGTGCGGCCGGCCGCGAAGAGACCGTCGCCGACGAGTGCGAGCGTCGCCCGCATCTCCTGCTCTTCCGCGAGTTCCGCCCTCTTCAGGTCGACCCCGGAGACCAGCATCGAGCTGGTGGTGTTGGGCCGGGAGGCACGGATCGAGAAGCACGGCTCGCCAGCGCACCGCACGCCGATGTCGCGCAGGCGGTGGAACGAGCCGGACGCAACGGTGCCCACGGGATTCCGCACATCGGTCGCGATGAGCATGCCGAGGTGTTCGAATCCCGGCTCGTCACCCGCTGCGATTCCGCCCTGTACCAACGCGCCATCATGGATCGTGCGGCTCGCCGGCCACGCCGACGCGACGTAGCAGCGCGGTCGGTACTTCCTGTCGGGGCACTTCGTGCGCGCCTTGTTCGCGAGCGCGATCCAGTATCCGCCGCAGAGCGGTGACGGGCAGAGGCGGAGGTCTGCACGAACGATGTATTCCTGGGCAGGCTTTGCTTGCGCGCCGTCGGCCGAGAGTGCTCCGAGGCCGATCGCCCCTACGACAAGCGCGATCGTCGCGCTGGGGATGATCTTCACCTCTCCCTAGGATACGAGCCGTGCGCCTGATCGCCATCGGGATCGTGGCGGGGGTGTTCTCCGCCCTCCTTGGCGTTGGCGGCGGGCTGATCGCGGTTCCGCTCCTCATCCTCTTCGCGCACGTTCCGGAGCGCGCCGCCACCGCGACCTCGCTCGGCGCCATCGGGATCACGGCCTTGGCAGGCGTGATCGCCTACGCGTATCGAGGCGAAGTGAACTTCGAGTACGCGGCGCTCGTCGGGCTCCCCGCGGCCGGCGGGGCCTTTCTCGGGACGATGCTGCAGCAGCGGATCACGACCCAGCATCTGACCTATGGGTTCGCGATTCTCCTCACTGGAGTCGGCGTCTGGCTTCTGGTCACGTGACGACTTCCACCATCGTCCTCGGAATCGTTCTCGGGCTCGCTGCCGGCGTGATGTCCGGGCTCTTCGGCGTGGGGGGAGGGATTCTCTTCGTGCCGACGCTCGTCGCGCTAGGACTCGGGCAGATCGAAGCCCAGGCGACCTCGCTGCTGGCGATCTTGCCGACGGTTGCCGTCGGCGCGGCCAACCAGCGCCGCTACGGAAACCTCCGCGTCCGAACCGCACTCGTCGTCGGATTTGCTTCGGTGCTGGGAGTGGAGTTCGGCGCCAGGATCGCGACCTCGCTCTCCGAGACCACCCTGAGGAGGTTCTTCGCCACGCTCCTCTTCGCGGTCGCCATTCAGCTCATCTGGCGTGCTGCACGGACTCGACCCCGCTACCCTGATTCGTCGTGATCCGTGTCGTCGTCCTCGCCGGCGCGGTACTTGCCGTCAGCGCTGCGCTCGCCGGTGCGGCTCCGCCGCCACAGGGATCGAGCACGGGCGCGAGTGCCGTGCTCGTGCGCATCACCGTTCCCGGCCAGGAAACGGTGTCGCTCGGCGAGCTCACATGGCCCACGAACGTCACCGCAGACGTGCAGTCGTTCCAGTTCCCGGACGACGGCTCCATCGTCAGCCTTGGGCGTTCTCGCGCGCTCGTGTCCGCGCAGACGGGTGAGGCGGCGACTGCGCAAGCTGTCGCCGAGGTGGTCGGGCTCACGCTCTTCGGAGGTGAGCTCACCGCCGCCCAGGTCGCGGCTTCGACCACCGCCGGAGCGAGTCAGCGCTCAGCAGGCTCCGACGTGTCTGCCTCCGCGGTGCTCGGGCTGCGAGCACTCGGGCAGGACGTCGCGACGTCACCGGGCTCGACGACCTCACTCGCCGAGTGGGGGGTCGTGTCGGTCCTTTCCGTTCAAAGCGGCAGCCGCCGTGCGAGCCCACCCGGCGCGCAGGGGAACGTCGTGGCGCTTCGCGTGACACTGATCGCGGCACACGCTGGACTTCCGGCCGGAAGCGAGATTCTCATCGGCAGCGTCCAGGCCGTGGCCGTGGCTCAAGTACCGGCACGACCACGCCCGCCGGGCGAGCCGACCCCCCGTCCCACCCCGCCCGCCCGACCCTCTCTCCCCACGGCGCCTGAGCCCGATACCGCCGGAGCGGTTCCGGGCGGCCCGGTTCTAGCCTCACCGGAGGTGTCGGCGCGGCTCTCGGCCGGCGGCTACGTATTCCCGATCTTCGGCACCGCCTCGTTCGGGGACAGCTTCGGCGCTCCCCGAGCGGGGATCCCCGGAGGCTGGCATCACGGCGAGGACATTTTCGCCCGCGCAGGCGCCCCCCTTCTCGCGGTCGCCGACGGCGTCATCCACACGGTCGGCTTCATCAAGCTCGGTGGCTATCGGCTGTGGCTGCGGGACGATCTCGGGAACGAGTTCTACTACGCTCACCTGTCCGCGTACTCGCCGCTCGCGGTCGAGGGAACGCGTGTGCGGGCGGGAGACGTGATCGGCTTCGTCGGTGACACCGGCGATGCCGAGGGCGGGTCGCCGCATCTCCACTTCGAGATCCACCCTGCGGCGATGAGCAGTCTCGGTTACGACGGCGTCGTGGCCCCGTATCCGATCCTCGTCGCCTGGCGCCGTGCCGAGGACATCTCCTTCGCGGCCGGACGCATCTACGCTCCCAGAGGCCCGGGAGGAGCAGCGCTACCGCCTCCCGGCGCTGTCCTGCTCCAGGCCGACGACATCGCGTCGACCAGCGGGCTCGTCCCCGGGGCGCTCGAGCGCGCGCTGACAAAGTAGGGGCCTGCCAGCGCAAGACCGGGATCCGCTTCCGCGGATCCCGGTCGCGCAAGATCCCTGAACGCGCCCGCTTCGCGGTCGCGACGGGTTACGACTTCAGCTCTTCGACCGGCTCGCTGCCGTTGCCGGGCGTCATGTCGGACTCGGTTGCGAATCCGTCGCTGAACTCCTCGAAGCCGTCTCCGTTCCCGCCGGAGATGCGCTCCATGATCCAGTCGCGCGTCGCCTGGCCGGTCCACGGGTTGTAGAGCATCCCGATGATCACTCCGGTCAGCATCGCGACGTTGCGGGCCTTGTGGCTCTTCTTCTCGCCCTTGATTCGATCCGAGGCGTCAGTCAAACCCTCGACGAGCTCGTTGAGCTCCTTCTGGAAGCTCTTCGAAGAGATGTTGTGCGCCTTCCCTTTGACGCCGTCACCCTTCGAAACCTTCTCGTAGAGCTCGCGTGCAGACGCAAATGCCGCGGCGAGGTCCTCACGCAGTTCCGGATCCTCCATCGCGCGCTTGACGTATGGGCGCACGGCCTCCGCCTTGTCCTTGGTTCTCGCCATGCGATGTACCACCTTTCTTCGACTAGGTCGTGAAGTATGTCGTCTAGGATCGCCCGGGTGCAGGGGATCCTCTCTCTTCTTCTCCACCCGAGGCGATTGCTAACCATCCTGGCGGGAATACTCGCCGCGATCGCATACGTCTGGATCGCCGCCGTGCGCGCGGTGCCCGGCGTTCGGCGGCGCAAAGCCGCCGCTCGGGCGGAATGGCGAGCGAGGCGGGCACGTTCGGAAGACTGACTTCATGGAGGTTCTCACCCGGTTCGTACTCCGCCACCGGTGGCCCGTGCTGGGCGCCTGGGCGATCGTGTTCTCCGTCTGCGGGCTCGCGTCGACCCAGCTCGCGGATCTTCTGACCAACCGTTTCACACTGCCGGGCACCGATACGCACCGCGCTGAGCGCATCCTCGAGGAGGAATTCGGCCAGCGTACGACCGGCGCCTTCACGGTCGTGTTCCGAGGAGAGGGAAACGCGGAGTCGCTTGTGCCTCAGGCGCGCGTTGCGGCCGAACGCGCCGCCGACGAGCTTCCCACCGGCCAGCTGGTGTCGGTCGCGGCGGTGTCGGACGACGTCGTCGTCGCCCAGATCGTCTCGAACCTCGAGCCGGCCGACTCCAAGGGACGGACCGACGAGATGCGCCAGGCGCTGGGCGTCATCCCGGGCTCGGAGGTCTTCCTCACCGGCCAGGCAGCCATCGAGCACGACCTGGACCCGGTGTTCGCGGAGGATCTGCTCCAGGGCGAGCTGATCGCGGTTCCCATCGCACTCCTGATCCTGGTCTTCACCTTCGGAACTCTGGCGTTCCTGCTTCCGTTCGCGTTCACGATCGTGACGATCCCGACCACGCTCGGAATCATCTGGGTGTTCGCGAATTTCATGGAGTTGACGACCTACCTGACGAACCTCGTCACGCTGATCGGCCTCGGGATCGCCATCGACTACTCGCTGCTGATCGTTTACCGCTATCGCGAGGAGCTTCGCCGCGGGTCGCCGCGTGACGAGGCGCTGGTGACCACCATGCTCACCGCGGGCCGCGCGGTGGTCTTCAGCGGTACCGCGGTCGCGCTCGGACTCGCGCTGCTCCTGTTCATGCCGCTGCCGTTCATTCGCGGGTTCGGCGTGGGCGGGCTCATCATCCCCGCCGTCTCGGTGCTCGCGGCGGTGACGTTCCTCCCGGCCGTCCTCTCGCTCGTGGGCAAGCCGCTCGATCGCGTGCGCTTGCTGCCGAAGCGCTGGCTCGAGCAGCGAGCCGACCCCGAGAGCGGCTTCTGGGCCGTGCTCTCGCGCTTCATCATGCGCTACCCGAAGCTCATCGCCGGAGCCACGTCCGCGCTTCTCCTCCTGCTCACCTTGCCCGTCCTTGCCCTGGAGCTCGGCCCCGGGTCGAACGAGGGAATTCCACGCGACCTCGAGGCCGTGCAGGGATTGGAGATCGTGGACGAAAGCGTCGGCGCAGGAGCGACTGCACCGAGCGCGATCGTAATCGATGCCGGGAGCGCGGGAGGCGCACGAGACCCGGCCGTGGAGCAGGCGCTCAGAGAGCTCGCCCGGCTGCTCGAAGCGGACCCGGAGGTCGCGGCGATCCGGTTCGAGGAGACACCGCAGCACGTCGACGCGACCGGTCGCTATCTGAACGTCGAAGTCGTTGGCGCGAACGACTACGGCGACCCGGCGAGCCTCCAGTTCGTCGACCGCTTGCGTGGGGACATCATCCCGGCAGCGGGCTTCCCCGAAACCGCGGTCGTATATGCAGGCGGCGGCCCGCCCGCCGGCAAGGACTTCATCGACCTGACGTACAGCTGGTTCCCGTGGCTCGTGCTCGCAGTGCTCATCGCGACGTTCTTCCTCTTGATGCGGGCATTTCGCTCGATCGTGCTGCCGCTGAAGGCGATCATCCTGAACCTGCTCTCCATCGGGGCTGCGTACGGGCTGCTCGTGATCGTCTTCAAGTGGGGTGCGGGCGAGTGGATCGGGCTGATCGCCTTCGACCAGATCGAGGCCTGGGTGCCGGTGATGCTCTTCGCCATGCTTTTCGGCCTCTCGATGGACTACGAGGTCTTCCTGGTCTCCCGGATGCGCGAGGAATGGGACAACGGGGCGACGAACGAGGAGGCGGTCGTGCTGGGGCTGACCAAGACCGGACGGCTCGTCACGGCCGCGGGACTGATCATGTTCGCTGCGTTCATGGGGTTGATCGCAGGGTCGATCGTCGGCCTGCAGCAGTTCGGGTTCGGGTTGGCGGTGGCGATCCTGATCGACGTGACGATCGTGCGAGCGTTGCTCGTCCCGAGCGCGATGAAGCTCTTCGGAAAGTGGAACTGGTGGCTGCCGGAGGGGCTTGCGCGGGTCGTCCGTGTCGAGCCGTCACCACTCGGCGCGCAGCGGGCTCGCAATGTGCCCGTAGCGGCCAGCGGGGACTAGGGGTCCGGCTCCAGTCAGACGCTCGCTCGACGCGCGGTTAGCATCCCCGCGTGCAGCCGAAGGGCCTCATCTGCGCGGGTGGCGAGGCGACGCGCCTCGGCGAGCTGACGCGTGTCTCGAACAAGCACCTGTTACCGGTCGGGCGCTGGCCGATGATCTACTACCCGCTCCAGCTGCTCCAGCTCGCGGGCATCCGTGATGTTCTTCTGGTCACCGGCAAGGGCCACGCGGGGCAGATGATCGACCTCCTCGGCGATGGACGGCTCGCGCCGCGCGGTGGCGGAGATCCGATCCTCGAAGTCGACCTCACCTACAAGGTGCAGACGGAGCCCGGCGGGATCGCACAGGTCGTCGGCATGGCGCGCGACTTCGCGGCCGGTGCTCCGCTCGTGGTCGTGCTCGGAGACAACATCTTCGAGAACGCGCAGTCGGCTGCGCTCGCCGAGTGGGTGAAAGACGGGAAGCGCGCGCGGATCTTCGTCAAGGATGTCGATGATCCCGAGAACTTCGGGGTCGTCCTCTATGGCGAAGAGGGAGCAGTCGTAGACATCGTCGAGAAGGCGGGCGTCGTGGACACGCGTTTCGACTCCCCGCCTTCTTCCCATGCGGTGGTCGGCCTCTACTGCTATCCACCGGACGTGTTCGACGTCATCGCGAGCCTCGAGCCGTCGAGCCGCGGCGAGCTCGAGATCACCGACGTCAACCGCTACTACGCCGCTGAGGGCCGGCTCGAAGCGCGCGAGGTGGAGGGCTGGTGGGAGGACGCTGGCAAGCACTGGCAGCACCTCGCGGACATCGGGCGACGGATCGACGAGACCGGGGCCAACAAGTGATCGAAGGGCTGCAACGCATTCCGCTGCAGCTGCACGAGGACGAGCGGGGCTGGTTCTGCGAGCTCCGCAAGGACAGCGCGCTTCCAGCACGGATGACGCAAACGAACGTGTCCTACTCACGTGCCGGCGTCGTCCGCGGCCTCCACTTTCACGAACGCGGCCAGAACGATCTGTTCGCCTGTCTGCAGGGGACGGCACGCGTCGTCGTGCTCGACCGTACGAGCGGCGAGACGTACACCGAGGACATCGGAGAGGACAATCGCGTCGCGCTCTACATTCCCGGTCGCCACGGCCACGGCTTTGAAGCGATCACCGACATTCTCTTCTGCTATCACGTGACCGCCGAGTACGACCCTGCCGACCCCGACGAGCAGACGATTCCCTGGAACGACCCGCGCGTCGCAGGACTATGGAGCACCAGCACACCGACCCTGTCCGCGCGAGACGCCGCCGTCGCGTCCTGATCACG
>JACCUU010000255.1 GCA_013811645.1 Actinomycetota bacterium
CGCGCAGAGAGGCGTGCAAGCGTCGGAAAAAGCACTGTCACGACCGCGACGCCGAAGAGGCCCTGGGGCAGCATGTAGAGACGGAAGGCCTTGTCGATCGCGGTCGGCGCCAGCTCGGGATCGAGCAGCCTCGACGCGAAGAGCATGTCCACGAAGAAGCTCACGTTGATGAGCCCGATCGTCAGCGTTACCGGCAGCATCAGCTTGAGCACACGGCGGACCGCCGGATCGCGCCAGTCGACGACCATGGTCAGCGAGCCGTCGAGTCGTCGCAGCCAGGGAACGGGCAGCAACAGCAGGACAAGCGTGCCGAGAAGCACGACTGCCGCATACAGATAAAGCTCGGCGTTCTCGTCCTCGACCCGCGGGATGCCGAGAAAGAGCCCGAGGATGATCACGAGGTTCCACGCGACCGGAGCCAGGGCCGGAAGCGCGAAGTGGTGGTACGTGTTCAGGATCCCGACGACGATCCCCGAAAGGCCGAGGAGCACCACGGTGGGGAAGAGCACCCGCGAGAGGCCTACCGCGAGATCGAAGTCGCCCCCGGGATCGCCGAAGGGCCGCATCAAGAGCGGCGCAAGCAGGATGAAGAGCGCGGTCACCGCTCCGAGGCCGAGGAGCGTCAGCCAGAGGAGCGTCGACGCGACCCGCCATGCGCGCTGCTTCTCACCCCGCTCGAGGAGCTCGCTGAAGACTGGGACGAAGGCTCCGGAGAGCGCCGCGTCGGCGACCAGCGCGCGCACGAGGTTCGGTATCTGGATCGCGATGGTGAACGCGTTGATCTTCCCCGCGACGCCGAAGTAGTAGGCGCTGACGATCTCCCGCACCAGGCCGAGCACTCGCGAGACCGCGGTTGCCAGCGAGAAGACGGCCGCCGAGCGAGCGATGCGCCGGTTGTGGCCAGACTCATCCGGCAGGGTGGAAACGTGCTTTTCTGGTGTCTGGTCCATACGAGCTGCAGGGCGATTCTCACAGAGAGGGTCGATGTCAATTTGGCGCGCGGCCGGCGGCGGCGGTCACGACAAGCCGGACGACGCGCTCACCCGTCGTGCAGGCTGGAGAGCCGTTGCGATGAGGGAAGGCGGCGATCCGACGCGGTGTCGTGGCCGTCATCCGGCCCGCCCTGAAACTTCACGTCGAGCCTCTTTGCTCCTGCTACCATCGCCCGGCCCGCGAATGCGGGCGTTTCCTCGCTCGAAACCTCGAGATCTCTTGGCAAACATCAAGCAGCAAAAGAAGCGCGTTCGGATCCAGGCGCGGCAGCGACTGGAGAACTTGCGCTACCGCTCGACGATCAAGACGCTGACCAAGCGACTCGAGACGGCGGCCGGCGATGGGGACGCGGAGCGGATCGAGAGCGAGCATCGGGAGCTCGTGCGCACGATCGACCGCGCGGCGACCCGCGGCGCGCTGCATCGGAACACCGCCGCCCGCAAGAAGTCGCAGGCCGCGAAGATGGCCGCCGGCGCCTCTTCCTAGAGCGCGCCCCGGTCCGCGCGGCGAGGCACGCCTCGCCTCTACACGAGTCCCGCCACGTTTCTCAGCGACGCGTCAGGTCGACGAGCGCCCGCTGCACTTCGAGATCGGGCGCGAGCTTGCTCTTGCCCTTGAGAGCGCCATCGAGCTCGGCGAAACGAACGGTCGCATCGTGCAGCTCCTCCGCTGAGAACGCGTCTGCTTGCGCGTAGAGCTTCTGCACGTAGTACGGGTTCATCTTGAGCTTTACCGCGGCTTCCTTGGAGCGGATACCCTCGCCCGCGAGTCGCTTGACCGACCGAAGGCGGCTCAAGTGTGTTCCGAGCGCGCCGGCGAGTCGGGCTGCCGTATCGCGGCGGGGCTTCGACTCGCGCTCGAGGATGGTCTCGCTCGCCTCCAGCGCACGAGCGGCGTCGCGACCCGCCCAGGCGTCGGTCAGGGCAAAGATCGGCACCTCGGCCGATGCCGCGCACAGGAGCTCGACCTCGCGCTCGCCGATCGGCTCGCCCGCGGCCCAGGTCGAGAGCTTGTCGATCTCCGCTGAGAGTGCGTGGAGGTCTTCCCCGCCGACGAGCTGGAGGAGCAGCGCGCAGGCCTCGGATTCGGCCTGGACGCCGCGCTTCGCGAACTGCTCGGCGATCCAGCCCTGAATCGCTTTCCTCGCCACTGCGAACTCGAGCACCGAGCCCGCTTTCGCGCAATCCTTCCAGAGGGCTGTCGTCTTTCCGATCGCCTCGCCTACGAGTGCGAGCACGGTGGCGGGGGCGGGGCTCGCGAGGTACTTCGACAACGTCTCGATGTCCGCCGCCTTCCATCCGCCCTTGCGCCGGCCGTCGGAGTCACGACGCCCGTCGACGTCCTCGACGACGACCAGCCGCACGTCGCCGAACAGGCTGCCCGCGTTGCAGAGCGCAACGGCGGCCTCGGCAGACGCGTCGAGCGCACTGACGACGTCGGTCGCCTCCGCCAGGAAGTGCCCCCGCAGGCGCCCGAGCGCGGTCTCGATCTTGGGACGGTCGCTGCCTGTGAGGAGGTAGACCGGCTTGTCGGGAGCGTCCGCCATGCTTCCGCAATCTAACCACCCTCGGTTCGAACGCTGATCCGATGGCCGTCTGACTCGACGATCACACGGCTGTGCGTGTCTGTGCGATACAGCGCCAGTCCGGGAACGGTGGCGAGGGCTGCAAGCGTCTCGGGTCGCGGATGTCCGTAGTCGTTGTTCCGGCCGGCGGAGATCACCGCGATCTTCGGTCGCAGGACGCGCAACTGCTCATCGAGGCCGGGGTCGACGGATCCGTGGTGCGCGACCTTGTGCACCTCGAAGGATCCCAGGCGAAGGCGCGCGGTCACGTCCGACTCCGCGTCTGCCGGAAGGAACACGTCGGTCTCTCCGTAGGAGGCCGAAAGCACCGTGGCGTTGAGGTTCGGATCCTCGGACGGCAGGCCGGGGTCAGGCGGCCAGAGGACACGGAGGACGAGCCCGCCGACCCGGAACTCGGATCCCGTTCGAACGACGCTGACCGGCACGCCACGACCCCGCGCCGCAGCAATCGCTTCTTCGCGTTCCGGTCCGGTGGCCGTGAGCGCCGGGTCGAGCACCGCGCCGACCCGAAGCTGTCGAATGACCCCCGCCGCCCCTCCCACGTGGTCGCGCTGGGGATGCGTGAGCACGAGGGCGGAGAGGGAGCGGATCCCCATGCTCTCGAGCTGGCCTGCGACGTTTGCTTCGGGCGGCCCCTGATCGACCAGGACTCTGGCGCTCGGCGTCTCCAGCAAGACGGAGTCGCCCTGCCCGACGTCGAGGAACGTCACCCTGAGACCGGCGGGCGCGTGCCATTCGGGTGTGGGCCGCAGCGACCACGCGCCCGCGACGATGACAAGCACGAGACCGGCTGCTGCAGCTGCGGCCGTGGAGCTGCCGCCGGAGAGCCTCGGCCGGGCGTAGCGCATTCCGACCCAAGCCAGTCCGATTCCCAGCGTCGCGAGCGCTGCCGTGCGGGCGTCGACCTGCGCGCCCGGCAGGGAGCCGAAGGCCCGCGCCACGAGCTCGAGCCACGCGGCCGCCCATCCAGCCAGCCAGGCGAGCGCGGTGGCAGCCTCCGAAGACAGTGGATCGACTGCTGCCGCCAGGAGCCCGAGGCCGAGTACGGCCGGCGCCGCCGGAAAGGCGACTGCGTTGGCAGGAACCGTGTAGATCGGAGCTTCGCCGAAGTGGAAGAGCACGATCGGCGCCGTCACCAGACCGCAGACGACGGCCACACCGAGCACATCGACGACAGGCGTCGGCAGCGGGTAGCCCTCCAAGTGCGCGCGCAAACGTGGGACACCGACGAAGATGCCGGCGACGGCCGCGAACGAGAGCTGGAAGCCTGGATCGAGCAAGGACGTCGGGGCCCATACGAGCAGGACGAGCGCTCCGAGCGCCAGGAAGTGCCAGCGGTCGCGCGGCCTTGCCGCCAGCCACGCGAGCGACGCCAACGCACCGGCGACCCCGGCGCGGATCACGGATGGCTGCCAGCCGACCGCGAGCACGTAAGCAGCGATCGCCCCCAAGGTCGCGAGTTCCCGGACGAGCTTGGACAGCCGGAGCAGCCAGCCGAGCCCATAGACGCCGAGGGCGAGGAAGGCGACGTTCTGGCCGGAGACGGCGAGCAGATGCGCGAGACCGGAGGCTCGAAAGTCCTC
>JACCUU010000262.1 GCA_013811645.1 Actinomycetota bacterium
GCTCGTCAACCTCGGCTTGTGACTCGGAGACCGCCAACCGAACGACGAGGTCAGGCTGAAGCCTGACCCCAGTTGTCGGTCGAGCTCGAGTTTCCTCGATCGTGCACCTTGCCGCGCTCAAGTTGACGTCAGCCGGCAGTACCTCCACCCCGCGCCGTTGCGCATCTCGAACGAGGGTGGCAGGTGGGTAGAAACCCATCGGCTGGGCGTTGAGAAGCGCGCACAGGAACTCGGCTGCGAAGTGCAGTCGCAGCCACTGCGACTGGTAGGCGAGCAAGCCGAACGCGGCCGCATGCGCTTTCGGGAAACCGAAACCCGAGAAGCCGACGAGCTTGTCGAAGACGGCGTCCGCAGTCTCGGGGTCGACCCCTTTCGCCGCCGCGCCGGCGACGAACTGTCCGCGGTAGGCCTCCAGCGCGTCATGGCTCCGCTTGCGGCTCATCGCCCGGCGTAGACCCTCAGCCTCTCCGACCGTGAACCCCGCAAGGGCGATCGCGACCTCGAGCACCTGGTCCTGGAACACCACGACGCCGAATGTCGAGCGCAGCGGCTCGCGCAGGAGCTCGTGGTCGACGGGCCAGACGTACGAAGGATCCCCGCGCAACCGCTCGCGGGCGTCGATGTACGGATGCACCGCCTTCCCCTGGATCGGCCCCGGCCGGACGAGCGCGACCTGGACGGTCAGGTCGTCGAGGTTCATCGGCTTCGTGCGCAGGAGGCTCTGCATCTGCGCTCGGCTCTCGATCTGGAACGCGCCAACGGTGTCCGCGCGCTGGATGTCCGCGAAGACCTCTTTGTCGTCGAAGGGGATCCTCGAGAGGTCGATCACCTTCTCATGCGTCCGAGCAATCTGCTCGACGCAATCCTCGACTGCCGAGAGCATCCCCAGTCCGAGCAGGTCGATCTTGAGGAAGCCGGCGTCGGCGCAGGAGTCCTTGTCCCACTGGCAGAGCTGGCGGCCGGCCATCGCCGCGGGCTGTACGGGAACGAGCTCGATCAGTGGACGTGTCGAGACGATCATCCCGCCCGGATGCTGGGAGACATGCCGTGGGAGGCCCGCGATCTCGCGTGTCAGCCAGGCGAAGGCGCGCCAGCGCTTGGAATCATGCTTGCCGGGCAGCTTCTCGAGCTCCTCTCCCATCCGCCGCGCATCCCAGCCGTCGGAGAGCCGCGCCAGCCGCTCGAGCTCGGCGTATGGGAGCCCGAGCGCCTTGCCGACGTCGCGGATCGCCCCGCGCGAGCGGTAGGTGGCGAAGCTCGCGACCAGCGCTGCATGCTCTCTCCCGTAGCGCTCGGTGACCGCGATGATCAGCTTCTCGCGGATGTCGCGCGGGAAATCGAGGTCGATGTCCGGTACCGATGCGAGCTCGCGGTTCAGGAAGCGCCCAAGCGAGAGGTCGTTCTCGACCGGATCCACGTGGGAGAGGCCCGTGAGGTAGCAGACGATCGAGCCGACCGAGCTGCCGCGTCCTCGTCCCGGCGGGAGGAAGTGCCGCGGCGAGTCCCGACCTCGTACCTGGAGCGCGGCCTCGCGGGCGAGCTCGAGCACCTCGTGGTGGAGGAGAAAGAATCCTGCAAGCCCGAGCTCCTCGATCAGCTTCAGCTCGTCCTCGAGGCGAGCGCGCGCCTTGCTTTGTGACACTGTGTCACTTGGGCCGTAGCGCTCGGCTACAGCGTGGTGGCAGATCGCCGCGAGCTGGTGGATCGCCGGCGCCTGGCCCTCCGAGAAGTCCGGGTAGCGGTAGCCGAGCTCCTCCGTCAGATCGAACTCGAGCCTGCGTGCGAGCTCACCGCTGCGCTCGGCGGCTCGGCGGTCGAATGAGAAGCGCTCCAGCATCTCCTCCGGAGACCGGAGAAAACTCTCGCGGTTGCCGCGACGATCCGGCTCGCAGCCCTCGAGAGACGTTCCGCAGCGGATCGCAACGAGCGCGTCCTGCAGCAGCGTCCGCCTCGGATGGTGCGCGTGGACGTCTCCGGTCGCGACCGTCTCGACTCCGAGGTGCTCTGCAAGGTCGCGAAGTGCCGCGTTCCGGCGCGTGTCCCCGCGTTCGTATGGCCGCTGGAGCTCGATGAAGAAGCGCTCACGCCCGAACGCCTGTGCGATCCGAGCTGTCGCATCCGGGTCGCCCGCGAGCCCTCGGCGCGCGCAGCCGGAGAGGCAGACGAGGCCCTCGGAGAGCTCCGTCACCGTTTCCGCGGACACAGAAGGTTGTAGGGGGCGCGCATGCCCGGCACCTGCGGGGAACTGCCGCGTCGCCCCGTGCGATGCGGTCAGCAACCGGCAGAGATTCCCATAACCACGGCGCGACTCGACCAGCAAGGTGACGTGTGCACCGCTGTCCAGCGTCATCTCAGCGCCCGTGATCGGCCGCACCCCGAATGCCTTTGCCGCATGCGCGAACTCGAGCGAGCCATAGAGGCCGTCGTGGTCGGTGAGTGCGAGAGAGTCGTAGCCGAGCTCGGCTGCCCGCGCCGCAAGCTCTTCGGGTTGTGAGGCCCCGTCGAGGAAGGAGTACGCGGAATGACAGTGCAGCTCGACGTAGCCGGCCATGACTAGGCTGGAGCTCTGTGGAGTCGAACGCCCTTCAGCCAGGCGTAGGCGAGCGCATCACCGGCGAGAGCGCGCTCGGCGTCACGCTCCTCGTCGACGTGGAGCAGATCGGAATCGTCGAGGTCCGCTCGGAGCCGGGCGGTGTCGCTCCGCCGCTGCACCTCCACGCCCGCCACGCCGAGTGCTTCTTCGTCCTCGAAGGAGAGCTCACGGTCAGGCTCGAGGACCGCGAGCTGCGAGCGAGCGCAGGGACCTGGGTGCACGTGCCGCCGGAGGTCGTGCATACGTTCGGCGTCACGGGAGGCTCCCCGGCGCACTTCCTCGACATCCACGTGCCGAGCAGCGGGTTCGGCGACTTCGCTCGCGGTCTGCAGGCAGCCCGGGACGAAGACGAGCTGCAGAAGGTGCGTGCCGCCTTCGATCAGCAGCCTGCGCCGGAGTACGCGACGGGCGATCCCAGCCTCGTCGCCCTTCGCCGCGTCGGTGGCGAGGAGGGCGAGACGATGGCCGGTCAGTCGGATAGCCGCCGCGCGACATTGCTTCTCGACATGGACGAGCTCACGGTGACGGAGTTCTTCTACGGGCCGGGCGAGCGGGGAGCGACCCCGCATGTCCATTACCACCATGCCGACGGGTTCCTCGTCCTCGAGGGAGAGCTCACCATTCCCTTCCGCAACGGCCCGCTGCGAGCCTCGGCGGGGACGCTCGTGGTCATCCCTCCCGAGGTCGTGCACTCCTTCGACAACGACGGCGAGGAGAACGCGCTCTTCTACAACCTCCACATGCCCGCGAGCGGATTCGGCGATTTCATGCGGGGGCGCAACCCCGACTTCGACCAGCACGAGCCTCCTGCCGATGGTGGTGCCGACCCGGCGTCCGTGGTCGCCGTGAGACTCTCCGGCTAGGTTGCGGGCGTGGCGGTCTCCCAAGAACCGGACACCCCGATCGCTTTGTCTGTTGGTGAGGGCGAGCTCATCGGCACGAGCGTGGTCAAGGCGGCCCGTCCCGAGGTTTCGCTGATCGAGCTCGAGATCAAGCCTGGCGGCAGTGTTCAGCCCCACCTCCACAAGGGCCACAGCGACTCGTTCTACGTCCTCGAAGGAGAGGTCGAGTTCTACGTCGGGGACGAGGTCGTCCAGGGCTCTCCGGGCACGTACGTCCTCGCGCCTCCCGGAGTCGTGCATTTCTTCAAGAACGTGAGCGACGAGCCTGCGAGGGCCCTGAACCTCCATACGCCCGGCGGATTCGTGGAGTACCGGCGGGAGCTCGAGACTCTCCATGCCGCAGGAGAGAAGCCCGACACCGCGTTCTTCGAGCGTCACGACATCTTCGACGTGTAAGTGCTGCTCTAGGCGTTCTGGGTAAACCAGCATCCCGCCTCCCGGTCGCGGTAGACGCACACGGTCTGGCCGCTTTGCAGGACGACCTCGAAATAGCGTCGGTCCACCGGCTCGTCCGTCCACCAGCGATCCACGACACGCCACTCCTCACGAACGAGTGCGACAGGCTGTCGGTTCACAACGCGTGGAGTGCCGTCGAACTCCGACTCGACGAGCGCAGGCAGCGGCGCGTTGAGCCGGCCGGCTACTCGTCGCGCGGTACGACGAGCGCTCGCGTTTCCGGGATCCGCGACCATGGTGCGACCTCCACCACCGCACACACCGAGCCGGTGCCCGTGCTCGCACGCACCTGTCGTAGCCCCTCACGCAGGCGACCGGCCGCTTCCTCCCCCGCAGGCTCGACCAGAGCGAGCTGCTGACCCGTGTGCTCGGCGAGCTCGACCGCTTCGAGCCGGAGCTCGAGAATCGGGGCAGGCAGCTCCTGAAGCTTGGGCCCGAGGGCGACGCGCAGACGACTTACCTCGGCCGTGGCGTCGCGCAGGGCCAC
>JACCUU010000265.1 GCA_013811645.1 Actinomycetota bacterium
GGCCGAGGGCGGCGATGAGCCCGGCGAGGAACATGGGTGTGCGGTTGCGGCTGGAATTCACGGAGGCGTCCTTTCGTGTGGATGTAGACCAATAGCAGCCACGGCGGCTAAGCCGTCGCTGAGAGCCGCCTAAGAAGTCGGTAAGACCCGCTCCGCGCGGGAAGACGAGTACGCACAATGGGCTCGATGGAGATCCTGGTCGTCGACGACGAGCGAGCCGTTCGCGACTCGCTGCGTCGGGCGCTCGAGCTCGAGGGCTACCGGGTGGAGCTCGCCGAGGACGGCGAGCAGGCGCTTCGGAGGCTCGCGCTCGAGCCGCAGCCGGATGCCGTCATCCTCGACATCCTCATGCCCGGCGCCGACGGGCTCGAGGTGTGCCGGCGCTTGCGGCGTGCCGGAAACGAGATTCCGGTGCTGATGTTGACCGCCCGCGCGGAGATCGACAGCCGTGTCGCCGGGCTGGACGCAGGCGCCGACGACTACCTTCCGAAGCCATTCGCGCTCGCAGAGCTGCTCGCACGCCTACGCGCTCTCTTGAGGCGGCTGGGGAACGGCGACAACGCGGCGGGCACCCGACGCTTCGCCGATCTCGACCTCGACCCGGGTACGCGCGAGGTGCGGCGAGCCGGCGATCTCGTCGATCTCACCCGAACCGAGTTCGCGCTCCTCGAGCTCTTCCTCCGCAATCCTCGCCAAGTGCTCACCCGCTCGGTCATCTTCGAGCGCGTCTGGGGGTACGACTTCGGCCCGAGCTCGAACTCCCTCGACGTGTACATCGGCTACCTGCGCAGGAAGACGGAGCAGGACGGCCGGTCTCGTCTCATCCACACGGTCCGCGGCGTCGGATACGCGCTGCGCGAGGGCTCATGACCACCGCTCACCTTCGGTTCGCGGTCGCGAGGGAAACCATGTTTCCCTCGCGTGCTCCCTTCTTCCCGAGAGCGTGGGGAACCTCCCGGTTCTCCACACCCCTACCCGCTCACGAGTCGAGGAACGACTCGTGAGCAGCGTGGCAACAGACGGTCGGCAGCGGGTGCGCGCCCAGGCAAAATGGGTGCGGACTTCCTCGCGCAAGGCCCGGCTCGTGCTCGACCACATTCGCGGTCGCACGGTTCCCGAGGCCCGGACCGTCCTCGCCTTCAGCACCCGCGCCGCGGCGACGGACATCGAGAAGGTGCTCCGCTCCGCGGTCGCGAACGCGGAGGCGAACCACGGCCTGGACGGCGACGAGCTCGTCGTCGAGGTCGCGTACGCCGACGAGGGCCCGACGCTGAAGCGCTGGAAGCCACGCGCTCGCGGCCGGGTCAACCGTATTCGGAAGCGCACCTGTCACGTGACACTCGTCCTCGTCGAGCAGCCCGAGTCGGCGCCCAGGCGTCGTCGTCGGGCGAAAGCGGACGCGCCGGTCGCGACTGCCGCCCCGACTGCCGAGGCCACGACTCCCGCCGAGAAGCCGAAGGCTTCGAGGCGACAAAAGAAGAAGGAGGCGGTCGCCTGATGGGCCAGAAAGTGCATCCCGGCGGGTTCCGCGTCGGAGTCATCCACGACTGGAAATCGAACTGGTGGACCGGGCGGCAGGAGTTCGCGGCCTATCTGCTCGAGGACGTCAAGATCCGCAAGCACATCCTCGGCAAGCTCTCGCACGCGGGGCTCTCCGACATCCTCATCCGAAAAGACAAGCAGCGGATCACCGTGGACATCTACACGGCGCGCCCGGGCATCGTGATCGGCAAGTCCGGTGTCGAGGTCGACGCGCTCCGCCGCGACTTGCACACGCTCACGCAGAAGAACGTCCACATCAACATCAACGAGATCAAGCGCCCCGAGCTCGACGCAAAGCTCGTCGCCCAGTCGATCGCCGAGCAACTCGAGAACCGCGTGAGCTTCCGTCGCGCGATGAAGCGCTCGCTCGCTTCGGCGATGCGCTCGGGAGCGCAGGGGATCAAGATCACCGCTGCAGGCCGCCTCACCGGTGGTGAGATGAGCCGTCGCGAGAAGTACTCCGAGGGCCGGGTCCCGCTGCACACGATTCGCGCTGACATCGACTACGGGCAGGCGGAGGCAAAGACGACGGCCGGTCAGGTCGGCGTCAAGGTCTGGATCAACAAGGGCGAGATCATGCCCGAGGGCTTCGAGGGAGCCGGCGGTCGCGACTCGCGCCTCGGCGACCAGGATCAGGCGCGCCGGCGACAGGGCTCGTCGGGCGAGGGGCTCGGGGCGTCCCGCGAGGGTCGCGGGCGCAACGTGGATCGCGAAGGCCTCGGCATCGTGCAGCGCAAGCGAAAGGGACAGGGTCCCGGCGGTCGCGCGACTCAGCGTCCGCGCCGCGAGGACGTGGGCGCGATCGCGACGGAGGCCGGGGCGCAGTCGGTCGCGGCCGAGACCACAGCACCGGAGCCGGCCGTCGAGGCAACGCTCGAGGTGGCCCCCGAGCCGCCGCCTGAGGCAGCCTCGGAGCCGACTCCCGAGGCCACTCCGGAGCCGACTTCCGAGCCGGCTTCACCGCCCGAGGGTGACTCCTGATGTTGATGCCGCGCAAGACGAAGTTTCGCCGCCATCATCGAGGACGCCGCGCGGGGCTCTCCAAGGGGCAGACGACTGTGCAGTTCGGCGATTACGGTCTCAAGAGCATGGAGGCAGGGTGGATCTCGAACCGCCAGATCGAGGCTGCCCGGATTGCGGCAACCAGGAAGATTCGCCGAAGCGGGAAGGTCTGGATCAACCTCTTCCCGGACAAGCCCTTCACGAAGAAGCCTGCCGAGACCCGCATGGGCTCCGGCAAGGGGTCACCGGAGGGCTGGGTCGCGGTCGTCAAGCCGGGCCGCGTCATGTTCGAGCTCGCCGGAGTCGACGAGGAGCTGGCGAAGGAAGCGCTCCGGCTCGCGGGCCAGAAGCTGCCGGTGAGGACGAAGTTCGTGAAGAGGGAGGCCGATCTCTTTGAGAGCTAGACGAATCGTGGGGGAACCCATGGTCCCCTCACGTACCCCCTCCTTACGCTGTGCCGACCCGGAAAGCGGGGCCAGGGCTCCCGCCGGGCAAAGCCCGGCTCCGCCCTCGGCAGTGCCGCGCCACGGGGGGAAGTCATGAGAGCCAGAGAGTTGCGAGCCTTGACCGACGACGAGCTCGACCGGAAGATGGCCGAGACCCGGCGGGAGCTCTTCAACCTGCACTTCCAGACTGCGACCGGCGTGCTCGAGAACAGCGCCCGGCTGCGCACGGCAAAGCGCGAGATCGCGCGCATCCTGACCGTCAAGAACGAACGTGCCAGAGGACTGATGACATGACCGACGAGAACGTGAACCCAAGCGAAGAGACGCAGGACGAGACCGTGACCGACGTCGCGCCGCAGGAGGCATCGGCGGAGACGACCGATGCCCCGGACGGCGTCGCGGACGTCGAGAACGTGCCGGACGAGGCAGCCCCCGAAGGCGAGCCTGCCGCCGAGCCGGAGCCGCCTGAGACCGAGCCCGCGACCGCCGAGCCCGCCGATGCCGAGCCCGCGGACGCGCCCGACGAGGTTGGCGACGGGCCCGCTGCCGAAGCGGTCGAGGTGGCCGAAGAGATGCCCGTTCCGGACGCAGACGAAGCGATCGAGGAGGAAGCCGCCGCCGAAGAGGCTTCTGCGCCGAGCGAGGAACCCTCGGAGGTGGAGTCCGATCCCGTTGCTGCCGCCGTCTCCGAGCCCAAGAAGAAGAAGAAGCGGCTACCGCGCGCGCTTCGTCCCCCGCGCACGAAGACGAAGCGCGAGCGGCCTGCCGAGCGCAAGGCGATCACTCGCCTGCCCAAGCCGGAGCACTCCCGCGGGCGTC
>JACCUU010000102.1 GCA_013811645.1 Actinomycetota bacterium
TGCGCGTCGCGCCCGGTCCGTATCTGAACGTGAGGTCCTGCAGCGGGCACTCGCCGCCCTTGTCGCAGACCGGGCAGTCGAGGGGATGGTTGACGAGGATGAACTCGAGCGTCGCCTCCTGGCCGTCGGCGGCCTTGGGGGAGGTCGCGGCGGTGCGCACGACCATCCCTTCCGTGGCCGTGAGCGTGCAGCCCGCCTGCAGCTTCGGGATCCCCTCGATCTCGACGAGGCACATACGGCACGCCCCGATCGGCGGGCCGAGGCGTGGCTCGTGGCAGAACACGGGGATCTCCACCCCGGCCGCGAGCGCCGCCTCGACGAGCCCGCTGTTGGCGGGCACCTTCACGGCGCGATCGTCGACGGTCATGGACACGAGCTGCGGCGCGCTCATGCAGCGCTCTCCTTGTGACACTGTGTCACTTGGCGCATCACGCGGACAGCTCCGCCACGTCTCGTACCGGGTGTGCATGCTGCTGGTCGATCGGCGCGAAGGTGCCCTCGATCGAGCTCTGCCCGCCGAACGGGCAGCCGCGCCCGTCGATATGAGCCTGGAACTCCGCGCGGTACTTCTCGAGGTAGCTCGCCACCGGATACACCGCGAAGTCGCCGAGCGCGCACAGCGACTTCCCGAGCATGCGGTCGCAGACCTCGTCCAGGAGATCGAGGTCCGTGCGCTCGCCTCGACCCTCCTCGAGCTTCGTCAGGATCTGCACCAGCCAGCGCGTGCCCACGCGGCAGGGGGTGCACTTCCCGCACGACTCGTGCATGTAGAACTGCTCGGCCCTGAGCGCCAGTTGCACCATGCAACAGCGATCGTCGACGACGATGACGGCCGCCGAGCCGAAGAAGGATCCCGCCGCCTGAATCGAGTCGTAGTCCATCGGTGTGTCGATCTCCGCAGGTGAGAGCACCGGGACCGACGAGCCTCCGGGGATGACCGCCTTGAGCTCGCGCCCACCGGCGATGCCGCCCGCGACGTCGTAGATGAGCTCGCGGAGCGTGATTCCCAGGGGGCGCTCGTAGTTGCCGGGCTGCGCGACGTTGCCGGAGATCGAGAACACCGCGGTTCCGGGCGCGGAGGGCACCCCGATCTTGGAGAACTCGGCCGCGCCGAGCTCGATGATCTTCGGGACGAGCGCGATCGTCGAGACGTTGTTGATCTGGGTGGGAGCACCGTAGAGCCCGTTTACGGGCGGGAACGGCGGCCGAGGGCGCGGCTGCCCGCGCTGGCCCTCGAGCGACTCCAAGAGGGCCGTCTCCTCGCCGCAGATATAGGCGCCTGCTCCGCGATGCAGGACGATCGTCACGCCGCCGAGCAGGCCGGCCGTGCGCGCATCGTCGAGCGCGTCGCGCATGACGTCGAACTCGTGCGCGTATTCCCCGCGGATGTAGATGAAGACGCTCTTCGAGCCGATGCCGTGCGCGGTGATGAGGCAGCCCTCGATCAGGCGGTGTGGCGTCATGCGCAGCACGTCGCGGTCCTTGAAGGCGCCGGGCTCCGACTCGTCCGCGTTGATGACGAGGTACGTGGGCTTGCCCGTGTCCTTCGCCAGGAGCGACGCCTTGCGACCCATCGGGAAGCCCGCGCCGCCGCGCCCGCGCAGGGTCGCAGCGCTGATCTCGTCCATGACCGCCTGCGGCTCCAGCGCACGGGCCCTGTCGAGCGCCACATAGCCCCCGACCGCGCGGTACTCGTCGAGCCGCGTGAGGTCGTGCTCCTGCGTTCCTGCGGTGAGCAGGATTGGGCTACTCGCGTCCACGGAGCTCCTTGAGGAGGCCGGGCACGTCTTCGGGACGCAGTGGCTCGTGGTAGACGTGGTCGACCACCACGACCGGAGCACGGCCACAGCCGCCGGCGCACTCGATTGCCCGCAGCGTCACCTCGCCGTCGTCGGTCGTCTCGCCGGGCCCGACCCCTAGCTCGCTCGCGAACGCATCCAGAACGGCCTGGGCGCCGGCGAGCGCACACGAGAGGTTGGTGCACACCTCGACCATGTGCTTCCCGACCGGCTTCAAGTGGTACATGTC
>JACCUU010000298.1 GCA_013811645.1 Actinomycetota bacterium
TGCGCACAGACGTCCGTGCACTACTCGGCTGGCTCATCGCCGTCCTTCGCGAGCCGACCGGCGGCCATGTCGTCGCAGGGCTCGTCGCCGACATCCAGCACGACGCCGATCTCGCCGAGGGCTTCCACCGCGACGTCGTCCCCGCGCGCAGGGAAGCGATGCTCGCCGCTCTCCAGCGTGGCCGGGAGCGCGGGGAGATCCGTGCGAACGCCGATCTCGAGCTCGCGGTCGACGCGCTGCACGGCGCGGTCTTCTACCGCCTGCTCTTGAGCGGCGAAGCGCTGGACGAGGACTTCGCCTCGCGGCTCGCCGACCACGTGCTCGAAGGTCTCACGACCTCGCCGCAGGAGAGGTAGTCGGATTGCAGACCGGGGACCGGAGCCGACACGCGACCGAACCGCGTCTTCAATCCCATCCGCCAGGCCAGGAAGTTCGACCCGAGTGGAGAGTACGTCCGCCGCTACGTGCCCGAGCTCGCCGAAATCGGCGCTGGAGAAGTGCACGAGCCCTGGAAGCTCGAGGGCGCCCAGCGCGCCCGTCTCGATTACCCGGAGCCGATCGTCGATCACGCCGAGGCGACCTCTCGCTTCCTACGCGGCCGCCGTCGTGCCAGCGGTGCAAGAGCTGGTCGACGTTGAGATTTCGCTCGCGCTCGATGTCGCACTCGTTCAGTTCGATGCCCGGGCGAAAGTACTGGGCCACACCTTTCAGCTCCTCGTGAGACATGCGCGCCAGCTTCGCCGTGGCCGCACCGGCGTGCGCGGGGACCGATGAGTTCCGGCGCGCCGGGCGGTCTCTTGTACAACTAAGGCGAGCAACGAAGGAGAGGGGCATGAGCGAGCGCAGCGGAGGAGTAGAACCGCAATCCGAACGGCGCGCAGCGCACCAACGTCTCTCGACCGGTGGGCTCGCGGGCTGGGCACGTGCGTGTGCGGCGCATCCCTGGCGGGTCGTGCTGGGCTGGGTGGGCATCATCGCCCTCCTGGTCGTCCTGGTCGGGACGGTCGGCGGCGAGCTTCGCGACGAGTTCGAGATTCCAGGCTCGGAGACGCAGAACGCGACCGACCTGCTCGAGTCCGAGTTCGCATCCGAGCAGGGCGGCGTGCTGAACGTCGTTTTCGCCGCGCCGGAGGGCGAGCGTCTGGACACGGCCGAGCGCACGTCCGCGATCCGGGAGGCGATCACCCTCTTGAAGTCCTCGGAATTCAAGCCGACCGAGGACACGGCGGGCTTGACCAGCGTGGGCGATCCGTTCGACGAGAGGTCGTTCTCCGATGACGGGCGAATCGCCTACGCCGAGGCCCAGTTCGATCGGGTCATCTTCGACAAGGATCGCGAGGCGGTTCTCGCCGCGCAGGATGCCGTTCGCGAGACGGTCGAGCCGGCGGGCGTGATCGTGGAATACAACGGCGACGCCGAGTTCCCGCCCGTCGAGCAGGGAACGTCCGAGATACTGGGTCTGCTCGCGGCGATCATCGTCTTGCTCATCGTCTTTCGCACGTTCGTGGCGATGCTGATCCCTGTCGCGCTCGCGATCGTTGCGCTCGCGACGGCATTCCTGCTCCTCTTCATCCTGGCCGGCCTGACTGCCGTCAACACCATCACCCCGATTCTGGTCTCGATGATCGGCCTCGGGGTCGGAATCGACTACTCGCTCTTCATCGTCACGCGCTTCAGGCAGCTGTTGCACGAAGGGCTATCCCCGCGAGACGCCGCGGCCGAGGCGGGCTCTTCGGCCGGACGTGCGGTGATCTTCGCCGGCCTGACGGTTGCGATCTCGGTGGCCGGCCTGGCCTTCTTCGGCATGGACTTCATCACCAAGCTCGGCATCGGCGCCTCCCTCGGCGTGCTCACGACGGTGCTGATCGCGAACTCGCTCCTGCTCGCAGTGCTGGCGCTGCTCGGTCACAAGATCGACCGGCTGAAGGTGCCGTTTCTCCCCAAGCTGGACGACTCGGAAGAGGCTCGCGAGAGAACCCTGGTCGCTCGTTGGGGCCGCTTCGTGACTGCGAACGCAAAGGTCGTGTTCCCCGTCGTCCTCGTGGTCGTCATCGCCGTGGGCGCGACGTCGCTGCTCGTGCGCCTGGGCGCGGCCGACCAGGGCACGCAGCCGACCGCGCAGACCAGTCGCAGGGCGTACGACCTCCTCGCCGAGGGCTTCGGGGCCGGCTTCAACAGCCCGATCCCGATCGTCGTCGACGTGAACGGCGACGAGCAGGTGCCACAGAGGATCTTCGAGGGCGCGCAGGGCCTCGACGGCGTTGCCTCCGTCGGGGAGCCGCAGTTCAACGACGAGAAAACGGTCGCGATCGTCTTCGTGACCCCGGCTTCCGCGCCTCAGGACGAAGCGACCGACCTGCTGGTCGATCGGCTACGAGGAGATGTCGTGCCAGCCGCGACGGCGGACGGAGACGCGGTCGCCTACGTCTCCGGCCTGACGGCGGCGTTCAAGGACATCGGCGATCGCATCTTCGAGCGGGCGCCCCTCTTCCTGCTCTTCATCATCGGAGTCACGGTGATCGTGCTCGCAATGGCGTTCCGGTCGATCGTGATCTCGGCGACGGCTGCGGTCACGACGATTCTGTCCGCGTTCGTCGGCTTCGGGGTGCTCACGCTGGTGGTGCAGGAGGGCCACCTTCTAGGGCTGACTGGGCTCGATCAGACGGGACCGATCGAGACGTTCGTGCCACCGATCACCTTCGCGATCCTGTTCGGGCTCTCGATGGACTACATGGTCTTCCTGATGAGCCGCATCCGGGAAGAGCATGTCCACGGCCTCGACACGCGTGCCGCGGTGGAGCACGGCATCTCGGCGATCGGCCGGGTGGTCGTCGCTGCGGCGCTGATCATGGGCACGGTCTTCGCTGCCTTCATCCTGAGCGCCGATCGCATCCCGAAGGAGTTCGGGCTCCTGCTCGCAGTCGCGATCCTGACCGATGCGCTGATCATTCGGATGACGCTCGTGCCGGCGTTCCTCACGCTTCTCGGAGAGAAGGCGTGGTACATCC
>JACCUU010000111.1 GCA_013811645.1 Actinomycetota bacterium
CGAGGGACGTGGATCCGCGGCCAGGGCTGGCGCTCGGCCGACTGGGAGGCACAGCCGACGAAAGAGGCGCTCGACGAGGTAACGGGAAGCGCTCCGGCCGCGCTCTGGGCCAAGGATCTGCACTCGCTGTGGCTGAACTCCGCGGCGCTCGCTCTTGCGGGGGGAGACGTCGAAGTCGAAGGCGGGGTGGTCGAGCGCGACCAGAGCGGCGAGCCGACCGGCGTCTTGCGCGAGGAAGCCGCCTGGCGCTTCCGCGAGCGGTTTCCGTCCGTCTCCGAGGACGAGTGGCTCGACGTCACGCGCGTCGGCGTCAAGCTCGCGCACAGCCGAGGCGTCACGGCCGTTCACGACAAGGACGGCTGGGTAGGCGCCCCTGAGATCTTCCAGCGCCTGCGCAACCACAGCGGACTGACGCTGCGGGTCTGGGAGTCGCTTCCTCACAAGAAGCTCCCCGAGCTCGAGTCGCTGGGAATCCGCTCCCGCTTCGGCGACGACTTCCTGCGACTCGGCTACCTGAAGGTGTTCATGGACGGCACACTCGGCTCGCAGACCGCATGGATGCTCGACGGCTCCGGCGTCCGGATCACGAGCAGCGAGGAGCTCGCGGAGATCGTTCGTCGCGCCGCACGCGCGGGCTGGCCGGTCGGCGTGCACGCGATCGGCGACCGGGCGAACCGTGAGGCCCTCGACGCATTCGAGGCGACGAAGGACGAATGGGCTCCACGGGGACTGCGCCAGCGGATCGAGCACGCGCAATGTCTTGCGCCTGACGATCTCGGACGATTCGCGGAGATAGGCGTTACCTGCTCGACGCAGTTTTCGCACGCTCCCTCCGACCGAGATCTGGCTGAGCGCTTCTGGCCGGACAAGCTCGAGGGCGCCTACGCGTTCCGCTCGCTGCGTGAATCCGGCGCGCTTCTCGCGAACGGCTCGGATGCACCGATCGAAGAGCTCGATCCGCTCGCCGGGATCCGGGCGGCGGTCACCCGAACGATCGACGAGCGGCCGGGCTGGCGCATGAACGAGGCCCTGAGCGTCGAGGAAGCTCTGCATGCGACCACGGTCGCCCCTGCCTGGCTCGCGGGCGACGAACGCACGCGAGGAAAGCTCGTGCCCGGATTTCTCGCCGATCTGGTGGTTCTCTCCCGCGATCCGGTCGAATGCCCGCCCGAGGAACTCGGGTCCGTCGAGGTCGTCGCGACGATGGTGGGCGGCCGCTGGGTGCACAACCCTCCGCCCTGGTGAGCGGCCAACGCATCGACCGCGAGGAAGGGCGGAAGCTCTTCGGTCTCGACCCGGCCGCGTACGACGCCGCGCGTCCGGGCCACGCCGCGCGGGTCTACGAGATCCTGGTCGAGCGCTGCCGCCTTGTGCCTGGAGCGCGCGTACTCGAGGTCGGGCCGGGCACCGGCCAGGCGAGCCGGGAGCTCGTTCGCCTGGGCGCCGACCCGCTCGTGGCGCTGGAGCCGAACCGCGCGCTCGCGGCGTACGTGCGCGAGTCGCTCGGTGACCAGGTCGACCTCCGGATGAGCACGCTCGAAGACGCGGTGTTGCCTCCTGCGCACTTCGATCTCGCCGTCGCCGCTTCGTCGTTCCACTGGGTGGAGGAGGAACTCGGGCTCGCGAAGCTGTTCGACGCGGTACGGTCGGGAGGGCGGGTCGCGCTGTGGTGGACGCTCTTCGGGGAAGGCGACAAGCCGGATGCATTCATCTCTGCCACCAGTCCCTTGCTCGACAACCTGCACGCCAGTCCTACGCAGGGCGCTGAGGGTCGGCCGGCACACGCGCTCGATGCCGAAGCCAGGCTCGCCGCACTCGGAGCTGCCGGATTCGATGATGCGACCCACGAGACAGTGCGCTGGAATGCGAGCTGGGACACGCGAGGGATCCGCGCGCTGTACGGCACGTTCTCGCCGATCGCGCGGCTCGACGACCCACGGAAGACCGAGATCCTGGACGGTGTCGCGAACATCGCCGAACGCGACTTCGGAGGACGCGTTGAGCGCACCCTCGTCACGTCGCTCTACACCGCTCGCCGGCCGAAGTAGACAGATCGCCTGCACCCGGCCGTACAATCAGATCGTGTCGAGTCGCACCATGCTCCCCGTTCACGAGGCGCCCACCTGCTCCGTCGCAGGAGCCGCCGAGATCGTCGGCTCCAAGTGGACGGTGTTGATCATCCACGACCTCTCCGAGGGACCCCGGCGCTTCACCGAGCTCGAACGCTCGTGCGCCGGGATCAGCCCGCGGACGCTGGCGGAGCGGCTCCGCTGGCTCGAGTCCGAGGACATCGTCGTCCGCCAGAGCTACCCGGAGTCGCCGCCGCGGGTCGAGTACGCGCTGACTTCGAAGGGTCAAGCGCTCCTGCCGGTCGTGCACGAGATGCGCCGCTTTGGCCACGAATGGCTCGGGTGCGGCGTACACGAGATCTAGCTGGGCGCAAGACCGGACTCTGCTCGCGCAGATTCCGGTCGCGCAATGATCCCTGAAGACGTCCGCTTCGCGGCCGCAACCGCCCCGGAACTAATCGGCAAGACCCTTCGCGCGCAGCTCCTCGTGCGCGCGGTCGGACTTCTCGAGCCCACCCAGCCCCATCCCCGAGAGGATCCGCGGAGTCTTGGAGAACTGGATCTCGCGATAGTCCACGAGCTGCCAGCGGTTGCCCCACGGGTCGAGAAAGTCGTGCGTGCCGTGGATCTCGACCCCCGCGGCGCGCAGCCGGCGCACCGTCTCGTCGAGGTCGTCGACCACGAGCCCGATGTGACGGTCGTGGTCGGCGACGTGCGTCACCCCCTTCGAGAAGGCGATGAACTGGTCTCCCATATCGACGAACGCCATGCCCGCGCTGCGCCCGCGCTGCTGTACGTCGTCGAAGATACGCCCGAAGAAGGCGATCGCCTCGTCGACATCGCCGACCTCGACCGCGAGGTGGTTGATTCCGACGAGTCGCGGCATGAGCGCAGGGTAACGCGAAGAAGAGCGGGGGTCAGACCCCCAAAGGGGTCAGACCCGGGTCAGACTTCAGGTTCTGCCCAGACCCCCGCCAGCTCGACGATGGTCGCCGCTGCAGCGCCCATGTCCTGCACGCTCGCCCACTCCCGCACGGAGTGGTACTCCTGGCCGCCCGTGAAGAGATTCGGAGTCGGGAGACCCTTCGCGGAGAGCACCGCGCCGTCCGTGCCCCCGCGCGTGATCGCGAGCCGCGGCTCGACCCCTGCCCGCCGGATGGCTTCGAGCGCCGCCTCGACGACCCGCGGCGTCCGCTCGATGTACGGCCGCATGTTGCGATACGAGTCCCGCCTTTCGACCTCGACGAGTGCGCGCGGCTCACGTTCGGCGATCTGAGCGGCGAGATCGCGCAGCAGCTGGACGTGCTCCTCGAGCAGCTCGTCGTCGTGATCACGTGCGATGAAGTCGACGATCGCCTCCTCCGCGCCTCCGGAGATGCGATGGGGGTGAACGTATCCCTGACGATCCTCCGTGGTTTCGGGAGACAGCCGGTCCGCGGGAAGCGAGTTGACGAGCCCAGCGGCGAGCTTGACCGCGTTCACGAGCTTGCCCTTCGCCGTCCCGGGATGCACCGAGAGCCCGCGAATGGTCACGCGCACGGACGACGCGGAGAACGTCTCGGTCTCGAGCTCTCCGAGCGCCGAGCCGTCGAGGGTGTACGCGACGTCCGCGCCGAAGGCGGCCAAGTCGAAGTCCTCGGCGCCCCGACCGACCTCCTCGTCGACCGTGAACGCCACGCGGATCGGAGCATGCGCTCGCTCGGGATGCCGCACGAGGTACGCCACGGCGCCCATGATCTCGGCGATCCCAGCCTTGTCGTCCGCTCCGAGCAGCGTCGTTCCGTCGCTGGTGACGATGTCGTGACCGACGCGAGCGGCGAGCTCCGGCAGCTGCTCCGGGTGGAGAACCTGCCGCGCGTCGCCGGGAAGCTCGATCGGCGTGCCGTCCCACGCCTCGTGCACGATCGGCGAGACGCCTGCGCCCAAGACGTCGGGCGTCGTGTCGACGTGAGCGATGAGCCCGACAACAGGAGCGCCGTTCGAGCCCGGCAGGCCGGAGAAGACCGCGGACCCCTCCGTCAGCTCCGCCGCGAGGCCGAGCTCGCGCAGCTCCTCGAGCAGGAGGCGCGAGAGCTCCAGCTGCTTCTCCGTGCTCGGCCGCTCCTGCACGCGGTAGGCGGCCTGGGTGTCGATCCTGACGTAGCGGAGGAACCGTTCGAGCACGTCGTTCGCGAGCTCCTCGGCGAGCGCGCTCGTGAAAGAAGCTCTAGCCAAGCTCGCCGAGGCGCTTGTACGTCTCGCGCACGGCCTCGACGCCGAGGACGAGGTAGTCCGCGGGGAACTTCTCATTCGGCGAGTGCGCGTTGCAGTCGTGGCTCGCGATGCCCGTCGAGATCGTCGGAATTCCTCGCGCCGCGAGGCTCGCGACGACCGGCACCGACCCGCCGACCCGAACGAGCAGCGAAGAGTGGCCGAAGGCCTGCTCGAACGCCTCGCGCGCGAGCCCGAGCGCGGGCGCGTCGGGGGAGACGAGCCCCGGCTCGGCGGACGACTGGAGCTTCACGTCGATCTCGGCGCCGTCCGGCGCCGCCTCGCGAAGAAGATGCTCGAAGGCGGCGCTGACGTCGGCCACGTTCTGGCCGGGAGCGATCCTGATCGAGACGTTCGCCCTCGCCTCGACCGGGAGAACGGTCTTGACGAGATCCGGAGAGCCGCCCGCGAGCCCGTGGACATCGACAGAGGGCTCCGCCCAGGTCCGCACGTAGTACTCGTCGAGCGTTCCGGGGTCCGAGGGCTGGGCCCCGACTTCTGCAAGAAGCTTCCCGCCGTCGGCGAGCATTCGCCACCCTGCGAGCTCTTCCGGTGTGGGCGGGACGACTCCGATCCTGAGCGGCTCGGGCACGCGCCCGTTCTTGGCTACGACCGCGGAGAGAGACTGCATCAGCGCATGCGTCGCGTTCAGAGCAACGCCGCCGAAGAGCCCGGAGTGCAGATCGCGATCGCCGGTGCGGACGGTGACGTGGAAGTAGCAGAGCCCGCGGAG
>JACCUU010000013.1 GCA_013811645.1 Actinomycetota bacterium
CGTCCTCGATCCACGGCGCCCAGTGGCGCATACCCAGATAGCAGCGGTAGTCGTCGCCGAGTTCCTCCGCGAGCGCATCGACCTGTCTGCTCGTCACTTCGAGGAGCGGCGAGCGGCCCCCGATCGCGCGGTAGTTCTCCGTGATCTCCTCGAGGACCCGGCGTGGGGTCGGACGCCCGGCGCGGATGTCCGCGAGATAGCCGGGAATCTCCTCGAGCGACTCTGGCCCACCGTACGCCATGACCAGGACAGCCGTCGTCATGTCGAAGTTCTCTCCCGCACGTGCTCGACGAGGCGACGCACGTTGTCGACCGAGGTCTGGGGGACGACGCCGTGTCCCACGTTGAAGATGTGTCCTGGACGGCCGGCTGCGCGCTCGAGGACATCGTCGGCGCGCGCCTGTAGCTCTCGCCATGGCGCCAAGAGCGACGCTGGGTCAAGGTTCCCCTGCACCGGCCGCTCATCACCTAGCAGCGTGCACGCCTCGTCGAGCGGGAGCTGCCAGTCGAGCCCGACGACATCGCCCCCGCACCCGGCCGCCTCCGCGAGATACGCGCTCACCCCGAGCGAGAAGTTGATGACGGGGACACCCGCGGTCGCGATAGCCGCGTACAGCTCGCGATTCACGGGCGCCACGTAGCGGAGGTAGTCCTCGCGCCCGAGCGCGCGTCCCGCCCAGGAGTCGAACACCTGCAGAGCCTGCGCGCCGGCCTGGGCCTGGGCCAGCAAATAGTCCGCCTGCACCGTCGCGAGCTTGGTCAGCAGGCGTCGCCACGCCGCAGGCTCGGAGAGCATGAACGCCTTCGTCTTCGAGAAGTCCTTCGACGTACCGCCCTCGATCGCGTAGCTCGCAAGCGTGAAAGGGGCACCCGCGAACCCGATCACCGGGATGGCACGCGACTCCAGCTCGCGGCGGACGAGCGCAATCGCGCCGAGAGTCCCGGACATCGTCTCCTCGGCGGGAGGCGTCCCGAGCAGGTCGACGTCGCGCGGGCTCGATAGCGGATTCCCGATCTTCGGCCCGTCACCCTGCACGAAGTCGAGCTCGAGACCCATGCCAACGAGGGGCGGGAGGATGTCCGAGAAGACGATCGCCGCGTCGACGCCGAACGCGTCGACCGGCATGAGGGTCACCTGCGCGGCGAGCTCGGGCGTCCGGATCACGTCGAGCATCGAGTGCTGTTCGCGCAACGCGCGGTACTCGGGCATGTACCGGCCGGCCTGCCGTAGCAGCCAGACAGGCGTGCGGTCCGCAGGAAGCCCGTGACAGGCGCGAAGAAACGGAGACGTCGGCTCGGTGTCTACCTTGCGCGACGGCGGTTCGGTCACCCCGAGCGACTCTGCCACGCGACCCTGCCGACGAAGAACGGGCCAAGCCGTTCGAGGTGGAGCGAGGTCTGGCGCGTCTTCCGCATCCGCTGGACGATGATCGAGAGCGGGTGCAACTCGGGGCCGAGGAGCCCGACGACGAAGTCGTTGTCGAGCTTGTCCAGGCCGTGGCAAGCGAGCCGGATGTCGTACCCGAGACCGGCGCGGCCAAAGGCCATCCCCACGCCTCCGTGCTCCATCAGGATCGTGTTCTGCTCCTGCCGCGTGAGCTGCTCGAAGGAACCGGCACGGCGGAGCGGGTACCAGATCGCCCAGCGGAGCTCGGGGTCGAGCACGCGACGGCGGGGGCGCTCGACAAGCGTCTCGTCGAGGTCCTGCTCGTGCCCGATCGCATACGTCCTACCCAGCATCGTGAATTCGGGCTTCGGCTCGAGCTCCGCGAACGGAGCCGCCTGCAGAAACCCGCGAAGCTCCGACACGAAAGCGTCCGCGGACTCGCTCAGCGTGAGCAAGGCGACGCCGGTCGGGTCGCTGGCGTCCTCGTAGAGAACTCCGTCGACGCCCGCGCCATCGAGCGCAGCGATGAGTGTTGCGGTGTCTCGCGCTTTCCCGAAGGCCTGGAGCTGCATGTAGAGCCGCCGGTCGAGCGAGGTCGTCTCACCGTCGGCGGTTCGACCGTGCTCGCTGACGTCGACCTCGTCCGAAAGGTCGTCTGGCCGGTCGTCGACCCGCGCGCGCGACGTCGAGCTCACTGGATCCAACGAGCCGCGTCCTTGGCGTGGTACGTGACCACGAGATCGGCTCCGGCGCGGCGGATCCCGGTGAGGATCTCCAGCGCGACCGCACGTTCGTCGAGCCATTCGTTCGCCGCCGCCGCCTTCACCATCGCGTACTCGCCGCTCACGTTGTAGGCGGCGAGAGGAAGCTCGGGGAATCGCTCGTGCACAGCGCGGACCACGTCGAGGTACCCGAGCGCCGGCTTGACCACCAGACCATCCGCTCCTTGCTCGACGTCGAGCGCCGCCTCGCGCAGCGCCTCGCGTGCATTGGCGGGATCCATCTGGTGGCTCCTGCGATCGCCGAACGCAGGAGCACCCTCCGCCGCGTCTCGAAACGGTCCGTAGAAGGCGGAGGCGTACTTGACGGCGTAGGACAGGACCGCAACGCGCTCGAGCCCGGCGCCGTCGAGCGTGTTCCGAATCGCGCCGACCATGCCGTCGATCATCCCGCTCGGCGCGACGATGTCCGCCCCGGCCTCGCCGTGCGACACGGCGATGCGGGCCAGCAGCTCGAGGGTCTCGTCGTTGAGCAGATAGCCGTCGGCGTCCAGTAGGCCGCAGTGGCCGTGGTCGGTGTACTCGCAGAGGCAGACATCGGTGATGACGACGAGCTCGGGGCTCGCGTCCTTCAGCGCGCCGATCGCCTGCTGCACGACCCCGTCGTCCGCGAAGCTCTCGAGTCCCATCGCGTCCTTGGTCGCCGGAACTCCGAAGAGCAGAACGGCCTTGATCCCGAGCGCCACGAGCTCGGCGGCCTCGGGCGCGAGGCGGTCGACCGACAGCTGGTCGATTCCCGGCATCGATGCCACCGGGTTCCGCACGTCCTCGCCGGGCACGACGAAGAACGGATAGACGAAGTCGTCGGGCGCAAGCGTGGTCTCGCGCACGAGGTCTCGAAGCGCAGCCGTTCTGCGCAGCCGGCGAGGACGGTTTGAACCCGCTTCGAGTCGAAGTGCGTCGAGCGGGCTGGTTTCGGCGAACTCGGTCATGGACTCTCCACGCTGGGGCTCCTCAGAAACTGAGACGTGAGAGCGTCAATGATGCCCTCGGAGGTCGCCTCGTCGGCGACGAGACCGACCGGCAACCCTACCTCTCGTGCGGCCTGAGCCGTCTTCGGGCCGATACACACGACAGTTGCGCCCAGGACGAGATTTCCGACACGCGAGGCCACGAGGCTGCGTGCCGCGGATCCGCTCGCGATGACGATCGCGTCGACACCGCGCTGGAGCTCGCTCACATCGTGGAGAGACGGCTCGATCGCAACCGTGCGATAGGCCGCGACCGCGTCCACCAGCGCCCCCCGGGAGCGAAGCTCGACCGCGAGGCTGGGCGAGGCGATGTCGGCCTGCGGAAGCAGGATGCGCACGCCCTGGAGCGGGCCCAGGCCGGCGGCGATCTCCTCCGCGGCGAAACGATCCGGGACGAACGCCGCTTCGACTCCGAGAGTCCGAACGGCCTCAGCGGTCGCCGGGCCGACCGCAGCAACGCGCGTGGCGGCGGGCAGGGCCTTCTCCCCAAGTCGCTCGCGCAAGCCCGCCACGCCGTTCGCGCTCGTGAACACGAGCCAGCGATAGGCCTCGAGACGCGCGAGCGCCACGTCGAGAGATCGTGCATCCTCGATCGGCTCGATGTCCACGAGCGGCATTGCGAGCACCGTCGCGCCGAGTCGCTCGAGCGCCTCTGCGAGCTCGCCGACCTGGTCTCGCGGCCGCGTGAGGACGATGCGCCGACCCACGAGCGGCTGGTCTCCCCGAATAGCTTCCAGGATCTCGCCGGCACCCGCCGCGAGCGCTTCGCGAGCGAGGCGCTCGCCCAACTCCGCGGCCTCCCCCTCACCTGCGACCCGAACCACCTGGCGACCATCCGGGCTCGCGACGAGCGCCTCCATCCGCACGCGCACGTCCGACTCGAGCGCCTGGGCGCGCGCGCCGACCGGGGCAGTGCAGCCGGCGCCGAGTGCGCGGAGAAACACGCGCTCGGCGGTCGTCTCCGCGCGGGCTCCAGGATCGTCGATCGCGGCCAGGAGGGTGAGGACCCGCTCGTCGTCCGCGCGGCATTGCACTCCGAGGGCCCCCTGACCGGGTGCGGGAAGCATCGTGTCGGTCTCCAGCCACTCCGTCACCGCGCCCTCGAGCCCGAGTCGCAGGACGCCGGCAGCTGCGAGCACCACCGCATCGAACTCCCCGTCTTGCACCTTGCGGACGCGCGTGTCGACGTTCCCCCGGATCGAGCGGACGTCGAGATCGTGGCGAAGGCCCAGGAGCTGCGCGGCGCGGCGCAGGCTGCTCGTGCCGACGATCGCACCCGGTGGAAGCCCCCGCAGGCTGTGGCCCTCTCGCGCAACGAGGCAATCCCTGACGTCCTCGCGCAGGCAGACGGCGCCGAGCGCGATGCCCGGGCTCTCCTCCGTCGGCAGGTCTTTCAGGGAATGGACAGCGAGGTCGATCGTGCCTGCGCGCAGCGCCCGCTCGAGCTCGGCCGTGAAGAGGCCCTTGCCGCCGATAGTCGGAAGCGGAACTCCGCTTGCCTGTGTTCGGTCACCGCGCGTGGCAATCGGCCTCGTCCGGCAGTCGATCTCGGGCCATGCTTGCCGAAGCGATTCTGCGACGCGTTCGGTCTGTGCCCGTGCGAGCGCCGAGGCTCTCGTGCCGAGCACCACTGCGGCGACTGCTGGCGCCGCCGTCTCGGCGGTCACGGATCGCGCGGCGCGGGCGGCCCGAACAACTCGCGTATCGAAGCGACAACCTCGTCCATGTCTTGTGAGGCTGCCTGCTGTCGCAACCGAACGGTGGGCTCGTGCAGCAACTTCTTGACCAACGCGCGAGAGAGCTGCTCGATTCGCTCCGCGGTCTCCGGGTCGAGGTCGCCGAGATGGCGCAGCGCACGGTCGACCTCCTGCCGTCGAATCGCCTCCGCGCGCTGGCGAAACGACGCGACGAGCGGCTCCACTTCGAGCTCGCGGTAGCGGCGGCCGAAGCTTTCGACCTCGTCCTCCACGATCGCCTCCACACTCGGAACCTCCGCCAGGCGCGCCCCGATTGTGTCGTCGAGACCGGCGCGAAGGTCATCGACGTCGAAGAGCCGGACGCCGGGAACAACGCCGGCGCTGCGCTCGATGTCCGCAGGCACCGCCAGATCCACGAGCACGAGCGCGCGGCCGGCGCGACGCGACATCGCCGCCTCGACGGTCTCGGCGGTCACCACCGGACTCTCCGAAGCAGTCGCCGTAACCACCAGATCTGCCCACGTGAGCGCTTCGGCGAGCTGCTCGAGCCCGTATGCATCGGCCCCGAACAGCCCCACCACCTCTCGAGCCCGTTCGTGGGTGCGATTGGCCACCGCGATGCGAGTGACTCCGCGTCCCCGTGCCGCCTTCAACGATTGCACCGCGATGCGTCCCGCCCCGACGACAAGCACGCGGTGGTCACGGAGATTGCCGAGCACCCCCTCGGCCAGCGCGAGCGCCATCGAGCTCGCCGTTGCGGCGTTGGCTCCGATGGCGGTCTCGGCGCGCGCGCGCCGGCCGGAGGCGACAGCCGTGCGGAAGAGCTGCGAGAGCGCCGGCCCCGTCGTTCCGGCGTCGCGGGCCTGGGAGAAGGCGTCGCCGACCTGCCCGAGGACCTCGGACTCGCCGAGCACGAGCGAGTCGAGACCGGCCGAAACCCGACAGAGATGACGCGCAACGTCCTCGCCCGCGTGAACGTACAGGTGGTCGGTGAGCAGGCTCGGGTCGACCCCGTGCGTGCCCGCGAGGACGGCGATCAGCTCCTCGCGCGCCTGCTCGACGCCCTCGGAAAGGTACGCATACAGCTCAACTCGATAGCAAGTCGTGAGTGAAACGTGCTCCTCGACCCCGGGGCAGCGCTCGGTGCCGAGACCGAGTGTGCCCACGCGCTCCCGGAGCTCCACGGGTGCGGTGCGGTGGCTGAGCCCGAGGCAGACGAGACGGTCCACAGTCAGGCGACACTCTACTGCCCTCACTCGCAGAGAATGGCCTTGTGCGCGCGCTCGGGATCGACGTCGGCGGGACGTTCACCGACGCCGTGCTCGTGACGGACGGCGAGGTTCGGACGGCGAAGGTGCCTACACGAGAACGTCAGGAGGAGTCGGTGCTCGCGGCCGCCTCCGCGGTCGGCGCGCAGGCGATTGACCGCTTCACGCACGGGACGACCATCGCAACGAACGCGCTGCTCGAGCGCCGCGGCGCACGGACGGCGTTCGTCGGCACGGCGGGCTTCGAGCACGTCCTCCAGCTGCGACGCCAGACCCGTGCGCATCTGTACCGGCCCTGCGCCGAGCATCCGGAGCCGCTCGTGCTACTCGAGCGCTCGGTCGGCGTGCGCGGTCGCATCGGACGAGATGGCGAGCTGGAGCCGCTCGATCTCGCCACGCTGCCGGAGCTCGATGCGGAGGCCATCGCCGTCTGTCTCCTCTTCGCGTTTCGGGACAGCCGACACGAGCAAGCGGTCTCGTCCGAGCTCCGGCGTCGCTACCCGGACGCCCACGTCGTCGCGTCCCACGAGGTCGCGCCCGAGTTCCGCGAGTACGAGCGGGCGTCGACCACCGTGGTGGACGCGTACCTCGGTCCCGTTCTCGCCGGATACCTACGAGCACTCTCCGCAGCCTGCGCGAAAGCGGGCCTCACGCCGCCGCTCGTCATGCGCTCCTCGGGCGGTCTCGCGACGCTCGAGGAGGCCGCGCAGCACGCAGCATTTGCACTTCTCTCCGGCCCCGCGGCGGGGGTGGTGGGCGCCGCCCGAATCGCGTCGCTCGCCGGTTTCCCGAACGCCCTCACCTTCGACATGGGCGGGACGTCCACCGACGTGTGCGCGATCACGGACGGCGAGCCCCGACGCGAGCACGAGAGAGTCGTGGGCGGCTTCCCGGTTCGGCTCCCGACGCTCGCGGTGCACACCGTCGGGGCGGGTGGCGGCTCGATCGTCCGGCTGGACTCCGGCGGCGCGCTGCGCGTCGGCCCGGAGAGCGCGGGCGCCTTCCCCGGCCCCGCCTGCTACGGCCTCGGCGGAGAGCGGCCGACCGTGACCGACGCGAACCTCCTGCTCGGTCGCCTGCCGGCCGAGTTGCCCGGCGGCATCGTGCTCGACGTCGACGCCGCCTCTAGTGCGCTCGGAGAGCTGGATCCGGCCGCCGTGGTCGCCGTGGTCGACGCGGAGATGGTGCGAGCGCTGCGGGTCGTCTCCGTCGAGCAGGGGCTCGATCCGCGCGACTTCGCGCTCGTCGCTTTCGGAGGCGCGGGCCCGCTCCACGCGTGCGCGCTCGCGAGCGAGCTGGGCATGGAGACGGTGCTCGTTCCCGCCGCCGCCGGCGTCCTCTCTGCGCTCGGCCTCGTTGCCGCGGACGAGCGTCTCGACTCCGTCCGCTCGTTCGTCGAGCCGCTCGCGGAGGTTGGCGAGCTACCGATCGAAGGAGAAGCCGACCTGCGCTATGCGGGCCAGTCGTTCGAGCTCACGGTTCCGCTCGGGCCTCGGCTCTCCGAGCGCTTCCACGAGGCGCACGAGGCGCGTTACGGCTACGCGGATCGTTCCCGGCCGCTCGAGCTCGTCGCGGTGCGGACGGCGGAGATCCACGCGGCGCCAACGATCGAAATCAGTGGGCCGAGTCTCACCGTGCACGGGCCCGAGGTCCTGGAGCTCGAGGGGGCAACGACTTGGGTTCCAGAGGGCTGGGCGGGCGAGACCGGTCCGCACGGCACGCTCGTCCTGCGGAGGCTGACGTGATCCCCGTCGAGCTGCAGGTGATCGGCAGCGGCCTGCGTGCGATCGCCGAGGAGATGGGCGCGGTGCTCGTCCGCTCGGCGTTCTCGGCCAACATCAAGGAGCGTCGCGACTGCTCGACCGCGCTCTTCGACGAGGAAGGGCGCATGGTCACGCAGGCCGAACACATCCCGGTTCATCTCGGCGCGATGCCTGAGGCGGTGGCCGCCGTCCGCGAGCACGATCCCGCGCGGGGCGAGCCGTGGATCCTCAACGACCCCTACGCGGGCGGGACGCATCTCCCGGACCTGACGATCGTTACCAAGACAGCGCTCGGGTACGCGGTCTCTCGCGCGCATCACGCAGATGTCGGAGGCTCGGAGCCGGGCAGCCTCCCTTCCGGATCGACCAAGCTCTCGGAGGAAGGAGTGGTGATCCCGCCGACACGGCTCGACGCGGCGACCTTCGAGCAGCTCGTCAGCCGGATGCGCAACCCGGACGAACGCCGCGGCGACCTGCGCGCGCAGCTCGCCGCACACACGCTCGCCGAGCGCAGGGTCGAGGAGATCCGTGCTCGACGAGGACGAAGGCGGGTCAGGGAAGCGATGGACGAGCTCCTCGCGTACTCCGAACGGGTCGTGCGTGGCGCGATTCGCGACCTCCCGGACGGGAGGTTCGAGGGAGCCGACGCAATGGAGACTCCGGACGGCTTGCTGGAGATTCGGGCAGCCGTGACGATCGCGGGGGACTCGATCGACATCGGCTTCGAAGGAACCGCGCCGCAGCACCGCGGCAACCTCAACTGCCCGCTCGCGGTCACCCGCTCGGCGTGCTTCTACGTCGTCCGCTGCCTGACCGCGCCCGACCTTCCCGCCTCGGGGGGTGCGTTCACACCGGTCACGGTGAGGGCCCCCGCGGGCTGCCTCGTCAACGCGCGGCCTCCAGCGGCCGTCGCAGCAGGCAACACGGAGACGTCGAGCCGGATCGTGGATGTCGTCTTCGCGGCGCTGTCGCACGCGGTTCCCGTCCCCGCTCAGGGCCAGGGGACGATGAACAACGTCGTCTTCGGAAACGACCGCTTCACCTACTACGAGACCATCGGCGGCGGACAAGGAGCCTGTCCTGACGCCCGCGGCCCGTCGGCCGTCCACGTGGCGATGTCGAACACGCTCAACACTCCAGTGGAGGCACTCGAGCTCTCCTACCCCCTCCGCGTCGAGCGCTACGAGCTGCGGCGCGGCTCGGGCGGCGCAGGGCGCTTCCCGGGCGGAGATGGCGTCATCCGCGAGCT
>JACCUU010000016.1 GCA_013811645.1 Actinomycetota bacterium
TCAGCGACTGCTCGTTGTGCCGAAAGCGCCGTCCAAGACGTTCGCGCACCGCATCGTCGAGCGCGTCCTCGCCCGCGTGCCCGAACGGCGTGTGGCCCATGTCATGCCCGAGCCCGATTGCCTCGACGAGATCCTCATTGAGGCGCAGCGCCCGGGCGACGACCCGCGAGATCGCCGTCGTCTCGAGCGTATGGGTCATGCGGGTCCGGTAGTGGTCGCCCGCGGGGTCGATGAAAACCTGCGTCTTTCCCTTCAGGCGCCGGAACGGCTTGGAGTGGACGATCCGGTCGCGATCGCGCTGAAACGGCGTCCGAACGGCGGACTCTTCCTCGGGCAGCTCGCGACCACGAGTCTCGTACGAGCGGACCCCGAAGGGGGACAACCCCTCCTCCAGAGTGCGGATCCGGATCTCGAACGGGTCTCGCGTGGAACGGGCGATCTCCATGAAGTCAGGGTAGTTGTGGCCGCGGATTTCGAGCGGCGCCGGGAAGCAGATGAGGGACTGTCGCGCCGACGAACAGCGCCGAAAGAGCAAGCCCGAGAGCTCGATATCCACCGGCTGCCAGCGCGAGACCGCCCACGGCGGCGCCTAGAAAGTAGCCGAGCTGCAGCGCAGCGGTGCGGATACCCGTCACTCCGAGAACCAGCTCAGGGGCGAGATCGAGCCCGGTGGCTGCGCCGGCCAGCGTCCGTCCTCCGGCCAGAAACGCAAGCACCGAAAACACGGCGAGGCTGAACCACGTGGACACGCGAAATGCACCGAGCACCGCGACCGTCACGGCGGCCCCGAGTGCCAGCGCGACCAGGAGCGCCCGACCGTGGTCATCGACCCAGCGGCGAAAGAGCAGATTCCCCGGGATGAGAACGAGTGCGCCGGCGCCCAGCACGAGCCCGGTCTCGCCGGACGAGAGCCCATACGACTCGACGAAGAGCGCGCCGATGAAGACCAGCGTTCCTGCCCAGGCCGAGTAGGCGAAGAGCTCTCCGGTCGACCACCGCACCACGCCTGGGTAGGCGAGCACCGCGCGAAAGTCGGCTTGCGTCCGTGCCGGCGGCGTAGACGGTCTGCGTGCCAAGACCGCGAACGCGACGAGAGAGAAGGCCAGTGGCGCCGCGATCCAGGCGAATCTCCAGCTCGCTTCACCGACGAACCCGGCCAACGGCATCCCGACGATCCACGCGATAGGCGGACCGAGAAGGGCAACGGCAAGCACCTTCGAGCGGTCGCCCGGCGTCGTCCAGTCCGCAACCGCGGCGATAGCAGCAGTGTACGAGAGCCCCACGCCCATGCCGACCCCGAGCTGCGCGAGCGCGATCACGACGAAATCGGGAGCCACCGCGCTGATCGCAGACGAGACCACCAGGGCAGCGAGACCCACTCCGAGCAGCTCGCGCAGGCCGACTCGCGACGCCAGCAAGCCGGCAAAGAGCGCAGTGACACCGGCGGACAACCCCGACACCGTGCGCAGCTGTCCCGCCGTCGCAGTCGAGACCTCGAGATCGGAGGCAAGTGCCGGCAGCACCGGAGTCAGGACGAGAATCGCAGCCTGCGAGGCGGCCAGGCACAGGAGAAGCGTCGCGGCAACCGCACGCCGAGATGCTTGGTCGGGAATTGACGCGTCGTCGGGGGTGGTCACGACCAAGCCGGGCGACTCACTCGCTCGTCGTGCGGGCTGGTAAGCCTGTGCGATGAGTGAGGGTGGCGGTCCGGCGCAGCGTCGTGGCCGTCATCCGGTCCGCCGTGAATTCCCAATCAAGCATCTTGGTGGCCATCAGATGATGATCGGAACGGTGCCGCCGTCGGCGCTCCAGGCCGCGCCGGTCACGTACGAGGCGCGCTCGGAGCAGAGGAAGACGATCACCGCGGCGATCTCCTCGGGCCGCGCAAGCCGTCCCAGCGGACGACCCGCGCCCACGCGGCGAAGTACCTCCTCCCGATCTCCTCCCTGCTGATCCGCGAGGCCGCCTTCTCCGAGCCACGCGTTGGTCGCGGTCGGTCCGGGTGCCACCGCATTGCAACGCACTCCGTCACCCGCGTACAGATCGGCCACAAGCCTGGACAACGACAGAACCGCCGCCTTCGTCACGGAGTAGTGAGGCATGCCCGTCGACGGGCGCTTCCCAGCCGTGGACGAGACGTTGACGATCGCGCCACCGCCGTCACGCAGGCTCGGCAGGGCGGCGCGGATCGCGCGCACGTAGGTCATGACGTTCAGCTGCCAGTACGCGTCCCACTCGTCGTCCGAGACGTCCTCGAACCGCGCCTGCCGAGCGACTCCGACGTTGTTGACGAGCACGTCGAGCCCGTCGAGCTCACGCGTAGCAGCGATGACCGCGCGCGCCGGCTCTCCGCTGAGGGAGAGGTCGGCCTGGACGTGTGCGCCTTCACCGATCGCGGGCGCGGCGCGTCGTCCCGACGTCACAACGCGTGCCCCTTCGGAGACGAGCAGCCGTGCGGTCTCCAGCCCGATTCCGTCCGTCGAGCCGGTGACGAAGCACTTCTTCCCTTCGAGTCCGAGATCCACGAGACACGGCTAGCGTATCCAGCATGGCGACGACAATCGTCCTGGTCCGGCACGGGGAGACCGACTGGAATCGCGACCGTCGCTTCCAGGGCCAGGCAGACATCGTTCTCAACGAGACAGGACGCGCTCAGGTACGAGCGCTGGCGGCCGAGCTCGTGCGCGAAACCTTCTCGATCGTCTACACGAGCCCACTTCGCCGCGCCGCCGAGAGCGCCGAGATCCTCGCGGCCGCTCTCGAGCTCGAGGTACGACCGTGTGACGCGCTGATGGAGATTCACGTCGGCTCCTGGTCAGGGCTCACCGTCCCCGAAGTAGCGACCCAGTTCCCGGGCGGACATCGACGCTGGCTCGACTCGCGGGCAGGTTGGGAGGACGGCGAGACATATGACGAGCTCGGGATGCGCGTCGTCGAGGGCCTCCGTCGGATCGGCGCCGCGCACCTGGACGCCCATGTTCTAGCGGTGACCCATGGAGGGCCGATTCGAGCGATTCTGGCCGCGATTCGGGGGCTGTCGTTCGAAGCGTCACGCGACGAAATCGCGTTCGTCGAAAATTGCGAGGCTGTCCGCGTGACCATCCAGGACGGCGTCCTCGAGGCAGTACACTGAGCGCCTCGTGGAGGACTTCACGAACAAGTACAAGGTTCGTGTGCTGGTGCAGGTTTGCGGCGCAGTCTGAGCCTGAGACCACACCGAGACCACACCAGGACGACGAAAACGGGCACCCGTAGGTGCCCGTTTCGGTCAGGTAGAGCGCTACTCGGTGGCTGATGTCAACCGGGTCGACACGACATTCGCCCACAGCACCACTAAGAGGTTGAGCCCGAACCAAAGCGCGATTATCCCGGGAAGAAAAGTCAGCATCACGGGAGAGAATGTCAGATTGAGCGGACGCTCGCCCTCTGAACGCTGTGACTAAAACACAACCTCGAAGAGCTTGTACAGACCGAAGCCGACCGCCCCACATTCGAGGAGCGTGATCCCAACGAACGGCGCTAGGAGCGGCCACTCGGATCCGCGTGGGACCGGCAAGTCAGATCCCTGTGCGACTGGCGCAGGCTCATGTGC
>JACCUU010000023.1 GCA_013811645.1 Actinomycetota bacterium
ACCAGGCATCTAGTCGCACGACACTCGGCAGTCCGAAGCACGTACTACAGTCCCGCCACCGTGAGCGGAGCGCGAGTGTCCCCGGTTGTCGCCGCTGCGCTCGTGGCCGCCGCCCTTGCGCTCCCGGTGGCGGCTGGCTCTGACGTCACCACGGCGGCGAGCGCGCGTGAGTCCGCGATCTTCTACTACCCGTGGTACTCGACGCCGACGCGCGACGGGCGCTGGGCCCACTGGTACGTGGAGCGTGACGGCGCACCGGTGCTCTCGACGCCGTACTTCCCGAGCCGTGGTCTTTACTCCTCGTCCAATGCACGAATTGTCGCCGCCCAGATGCGCGAGATCGCCGCTGCCGGTGTCACGACCGTCGTCGTCTCGTGGTGGGGGGACGGATCGCCCGAGGACGACAGGCTTCCGCTCGTCGCGGAGGCTGCAGACCGTTACGGGCTGGAGATCGCGGTCCACCTCGAGCCGTACCGCGGACGCACTCCGGAGGCGACTGCCCGCGACATCGTGGGGCTGCAAGCGACGGGCATCAGAGACTTCTACGTGTACGACGCGGATCGCGATCCGGCCTCGGCGTGGGCCGGTGCCCTCGCCGAAGTCGAGGGGGATGCGCGTATCTTCGGCAATACCACGCTCGTTGGTCGAGCAAAGGCCTCAGGCTTCGACGGGCTCTACACGTACGACGTGGTCACCTGGACCGGCTCGACCTTCCGCCGTATCTGCACGCAGGCACACCGAGCGGGCCTTCTTTGTGCGCCCTCGGTGGGCCCTGGCTACGACGCCCGCCTGGCGACGAGCGACCGGGCCGTGCGGCCCCGGTTGCATGGCGCCACGTACGACCGGATGTGGAAGACCGCTCTGAAGGCGAACGCCGACCTGGTCACCATCACGAGCTACAACGAGTGGCAGGAGGGCACCCAGATCGAGCCTGCGCAGGCGCAGGTCGAGCGGTCGGGATACGAAGGAGCGTGGGGGAGACACGGCGTCTCGGCGCGACGTGCGTACCTGGATGCCACCGCCCGCTGGACCGAGCGACTGCAGCTAGCGGCGCGTCAATAGAGCGCTGCCGCGAGCCGGCGGCGATACGCGACCGTCACGGCGTCGTCGCGACCGAGCTGGTCGAAGATCGCCACGGCCAGGTCGCGCAGCTGCTCCCGTTCGGGAGGCGGTGCGTTGCGAATCGCCTCGAGGATGAGGCCGAGCGCAGTCTCGTGGTGGCCGGCCTCGAGCGCCTGCAGGATCTCGGGGCGATCGTCTCGTGCGCGGAGCTCCTCGAGAGCGCCTTCGATGCGCGGAGGGGCGAGCAGCTCGTCGACGAAGATCGCGACCCCTGTCGGCGAGCGCACTCCGACGAACTCCGCCACGATGCGGCCGTCCTTGAACCCCTTGACCGCGGGAATCCCCTGGATCCCGTGCTGAGCAGAGAGGGCAGGGTTCGCATCGACGTCGATCTTGGCGAGCTCCACTGCTCCTGACCGGCTTTCCACCTCCCGCTCCAGCACTGGGCCGAGCGCCTGACACGGCCCGCACCAAGCGGCCCAAAAATCCACGATCACGGGGACGTCGCGGGATCGCTCGACGACGTCTCGCTCGAACGTCTCTTCGGTGATCTCGATCGCGGTCATCTCGGTCTACAACGCGGTCCCGGCCACGCATCATCCCGCGAGGACATCCGCGCCGCACCCGGCCACGAGCGCGCCTGCGACGTGCTCGGGCGCGACTCCCTCGAGAGAGCGATGCGTGAGATCGACCTCGATTCCCGGCCATGCGTCGAGCCCCAGCGCTTCGGCCCCGAGCTCCGAGCCGAAGCGAAACAGCTCGTCGGTCGTGAAGATCCCGCGACGGCCCGTCTGTCGCCGCGCGATCCCTTCGAGCTCGCGAAGCTCTTCGAAGGGATCGATGCGTACGTTCGAGTCGGTACCGATGCAGAGCGGAATTCCGCGACTGCGGATCCGCTCGGCCGGAAGAAAGCCGTCGCCGAGGTCCGCCTCGGTGGTGGGACATGCACAGATCGTCGTGCCCGTCGAGGCGAGGAGATCGAGCTCGGCTCCATCGGCGTGGGTTGCATGGACGACCGTCGTCCTCGTCCCTAGACATCCCGTACGCGCCAGGAGCTCGATCGGCCGTAAACCATGCTCGGCGAGGCACTCCTCGATCTCCTTCGGCTGTTCGTCGGCATGAACGTGCAGCGGAAGTCCCTCACGTTCGGCGTAGCGCCCGATCTCGTCGAGCCAATCCGCTGGACACGCGCGCACGGAATGGGGGGCGACACCGACACGCACGCCCGCCGCTCGGAGTGCCTCGACCTCGGCGAGATACCCGCCGACCGTTTGTTGCCGAGAGCGGGGGAGACCGCCACGAGAGTACGCCACGTGAAGCACGACGAGCTCGATGCC
>JACCUU010000027.1 GCA_013811645.1 Actinomycetota bacterium
TCGTGCTGATGGTGGAGGAGACCTCGTACATGTTCATCACCGGCCCTGACGTCGTGAAGACCGTCACCGGCGAGGACGTCAGCTTCGAGGAGCTCGGTGGCGCAGCGACGCATGCGACCAAGTCGGGCGTCGCGCACTTCACCGCGCCGGACGAGGAGACCTGTCTCGAGGAGGCGCGCTACCTGCTCTCCTTTCTCCCGCAGAACAACGTCGATCCGCCCCCGTACGCGGCTCCCACCGATCTCGTCGAGCGGGAGGACGCCTCGCTCGACACGATCGTTCCCGACAGCCCCAACAAGCCCTACGACATGAAGCAGGTCGTCGAGCGGGTCGTCGACGACGCCCAATTTCTCGAGGTCCAGCCACATTGGGCCGAGAACATCGTGTGCGGCTTCGCGCGCCTCGGCGGGCACCCGGTCGGTGTGGTCGGGAACCAGCCTGGCGCGCTCGCGGGTGTGCTCGACATCGACGCCTCCGTCAAGGCGGCTCGTTTCGTGCGCACGTGCGACGCCTTCAACATCCCGCTCGTGACGTTCGTCGACGTGCCCGGCTTCCTGCCGGGACCCGCGCAGGAGTGGGGCGGGATCATCCGACACGGAGCGAAGCTCCTCTATGCCTATGCCGAGGCCACGGTTCCGAAGCTCACCGTGATCACGCGCAAGGCCTACGGCGGCGCCTACGACGTCATGTCCTCGAAGCACATCCGGGCCGACTTCAACGTCGCGTGGCCGACTGCGGAAGTCGCGGTGATGGGCCCGGAGGGCGCCGTCAACATCGTGTTTCGCGCCGAGCTCGCCGAGTCCGACGATCCCGACGCGACGCGAGACGAGCTGATCGCCGACTACAAGGAGCGTTTCGCGAACCCGTATGCGGCGGCGGAGCGCGGGTACGTGGACGACGTAATCGAGCCGCGCCGCACGCGACCGGTCCTGATCTCGGCCCTGGAGACCGCTCTGACGAAGCGAGAGCCGAAGCCGAAGCGGAAGCATGGAAACATCCCGTTGTAGAGCCCGCCTGGGAACGGGGAGGCGCCTCGGGCTGGTCAAGGCGACGGACAACTCGTCCTTGGTTGCGTAGGCGGGGCTCGATGCGTCTCGAACTTATGCCTCCGGTGTCTCCTGCCGAGCTGGCGGCGGTTGAACAGGCCCTCGCGCGAGCCGGGATCGAGCTCGAGGCGAGGCCCGCGCGCTCTTTCACCCGGTGGACGCGGACCGCTTCTCTGGAAGCGATGGACGTGCAGTTGGCGCCGCCGACGTGCTACGCACGTTCGCCGCGGAGCACACCTGGCGCAACGCGCGCGTAGTCGAGCCCCGAGATCCACGTCGCCGCCAACGCGAGAAGAAGCGCCCACCACGCTATGTCCTCGCTCCATGCGCCCGCTGCGGCGAGCCCGGCGATCGTGGCACCGACCGCCTGCGCCCATGTCTTCCACCGGCCGAGGTCGCGCGCACCGAGGACGACGCCCCGTTCCACCGCCGCCAGGCGAAGTCCCGAGACGAGGATCTCGCGCACGACGATCAGCGCCACCATCCACGCCGGCGCCACGCCTTCGCCGATCAGCATCACGAGTGCGGCGAGGATGAGCACCTTGTCCGCGACCGGATCCAGGAGCTTGCCGAGTGGCGAGCTGGTTCCGCGGCGACGCGCGAGCCACCCGTCGATCTGATCTGTCGCCATGGCGACCACGAAGACTGCGGTCGCCCAGTAGGCGTGGTTCGGGAAATCCCAGGCGAAGAGGATCACCACCACCGGTACGGCGGCGACGCGCGCGACCGTCAGCTGATCCGGGAGGCTCACCGTCCGAGAGAATACGTCTCACATGCCGCTCTTCACGAAGGTTCTCGTCGCGAACCGCGGTGAGATCGCGGTCCGCGTCTTCCGCACCCTGCGCGAGCTCGAGGTTTCGACGGTCGCCGTCTATTCCGAGCCGGACCGCCGGGCGCTGCACGTCTCCACTGCGGACGAGGCCTATCTCATCGGAGGTGGCCCGGCTGCCGACAGCTACCTCCGCGGCGATCGAATCATCGAAGCCGCGGAGGTAGCGGGAGCGGAGGCGATCCATCCGGGGTACGGGTTTCTGGCCGAGAACGCCGCCTTCGCCCGTCAGGTGGCTGCATCCGGCCTCGTGTGGATCGGCCCACCGCCGGAAGCGATCGATGCGATGGGATCGAAGATCGCGGCTCGAAAACGGATGGAAGCGGCGGGAATCCCGATCATCCCCGGGTCGACGCAGCCGGCGGAGAGCCCGGGCGAGGTCCTCGCGGTCGCAGCCGATATCGGATATCCGATCGCGATCAAGGCTTCGGCCGGTGGCGGAGGAAAGGGTCTCAGGATCGCCAACGCACCCGAGGACGTCGAACGGGCGTACGAGGCTGCCCGCCGGGAAGGGGAGGCGTACTTCGCGGACTCCTCGGTGTACGTCGAGCGATACCTCGACGACCCCCGGCACGTGGAGGTCCAGATCCTCGCCGATGCCCACGGCGCCGTCGTCCATCTCGGCGAGCGTGACTGCACGATCCAGAGGCGCCACCAGAAGCTCGTCGAAGAGACGCCGTCCCCCGGGGTCGACGCGGATCTCCGAGCGCGGATCGGGTCGATCGCGGTGGAGGCGGCGCGTGCGGTCGACTACCGGTCGGCCGGAACGATCGAGGGGCTTCTGGCGTCCGATGGGTCGTACTACTTCCTGGAGATGAACACGCGGATCCAGGTCGAGCACACGATCACCGAGGCGGTGACCGGCATCGATCTCGTCCGGGAGCAGATCCTGGTCGCTGCCGGCCGGCCGCTCTCGTTCACCCAGGAGGACGTCGTCCTGCGCGGCCATGCGATCGAGTGCCGCATCAACGCAGAGGATGTCGCGCGTGGCTTCCTGCCCACGCCGGGCCGGATCGAGGCGTATCGCGAGCCGGGCGGAATCGGCGTCCGCGTCGACTCGGGGGTTCGGGCGGGAGACGAGATCTCGGATCTCTACGACCCCTTGATCGCCAAGCTCGTCGTCCACGACACCGACCGCGAGCGAGCGCGGCGGCGGGCGCTGCGTGCCCTCGAGGAGTTCGTCATCGCAGGACCGACGACGCTCATCGGATTCCACCGCGCGCTGCTTTCGAGTCAGTGTTTCGTCGCAGGCGAGACCTGCAGCGGAGTCGTGGAGTCCGAGGAGCTTGCAGAGCGCGCGCAGGAGCTGAACGATTCTCAGTTGCCTCATGAGCAAACAATGCTAGGTGGTGCGTCGGACGGCATGCCACGCAGCACGCATGTACGCGTTCTCGAAATCGAGCTCGACGGCCGCCGGCACGAGGTACGCTTGCACACCCCGGAGCCCGAGTGGGCCGGGACCGCGCGACGGCACAAGGAGCGAAGCAAGGCTCTGGGCGGGGAAGCAAGTGGCGCGATAGTCAGTCCGATGCAAGGGACGGTTCTCGAGGTCGCGGTGGCCGACGGTGACGAGATCGAGGCCGGAGCGCTGATCTGCGTGGTCGAAGCCATGAAGATGGAGAACGAGATCGTGGCCCACGGTGCCGGAGTCGTCTCAGGTCTGCGCGTGCGCCCCGGCGAGCAGGTTGCGAACGGCGATCTGATCTGTCTCATCGACAGCGACTCCACGCCGACGTGAGCTCCGTGGGCGTGCGGTGCTCCGATCTCTCGCGAGCCGCAGACGAGCCGCTCGCGGCGACCGCGTCGACCGCCGAGCAGCTCTTGCTCGTCGAGGTGCCCGGAGCCTGGGGTCGTGACGTCGCGGCCGCAGGCACCACCCTGCCCGCGCCTGCCCACGAGGCCATCGAGAGCTGGCTCGCGCGAACCCCTCGTTCGCGCCTGCTCTTCATTCGCCGACCAGGTGGGTCTGTTCGCAGCTCCGTCGCGTTCGTCGTTCGAGCGGAGGAGACGACCGCGGAGGTGCGGCGGATCGAGCTCGCCCGTCACGAGGATCTCGCCGAAGCGATTCTCGACGTTGACGGCGAGCCGGGGCCGCGGTCACTTGTTCTCGTCTGCGGTCACGGGAGCCGCGACGGATGCTGCGCGCTCCGTGGCACCGCCGTGTATCGCGCGCTCGCAGGGCATGTCGCGGAGGACGAGCTCTGGCTCTCGTCCCACCAGGGGGGCCACCGCTTCGCGGCGAACGTGCTCGTCCTGCCCGAGGGCCTGCAGCTGGGTCGCCTCGATCCGGAGAACGCCGTGCCCGTGACGAAACGCGCTCTTGCCGGACGGATCGAGCTCGAGCACTACCGAGGGCGAACCTGTTACGACGCTCAGGTGCAGGCGGCCGAGCACGCCGTGCGGCGAGCGTTGGGACTCGACGATGTGCGAGACCTCCAGCTCGCCGAGGTCGATGGTCCAGTCGTGCGGTTTCACGGCCGCAATCGAGGCGAGCACGCGGCGACGGTCGAGGAGATCTCCGGGCCTGTCGTCCCGGCCAGCTGCGGCGCCGAGCCCGAGGCTCAACGAGCTTTCGATGCTCGGCTCCTTTTCTGACCCTAGGACTGGAGACGGTACGCGCGATCCGTGATCCAGACCACCTTGTCGCCGAGCTCCTCAGGAGGATTGCCGACCGAGACGAGAGTGCCGAAGACAATGCGAACCCAGTTTCCGGCCGCCAGCGACCCCGGGGCCGAGATCGTCCCTTCCCACGTCGCGTCCGGCTCCAGGATCGCTGGCAGGCTCGGCTCGAAGCGCGCGGCGGGGCGCACAGCCGGGAGCGTGTTGCTTGCGTTGAGCTCGTTCAGCTCCTCGATCCTTCCCGTCGAGAACAGCATTACTCCGAACGAGCGGTTCAGGGTCGTCCGCGGACCGCCCAGCTCGTACGCGACCGAGGATCGGTTCTCGAGAGCCACCCTGGCGCGCCAACCGCCGGGCGTCACCTGAAGCGAGTCGACCGAGAAGACAAGGTGCTCTCCGGACGTGCCGTGTACCTCGCGCCAGTCGAGGGAGGCGCTCTGGGGACGCGCGGCGACGCTCGCCTGCGCAGCAGGTTCCTCGTCCTGGAGGCGCTTCGCGGCAGTCGAGAACACGAAGCCCGCGAGGGCCGCCCCGAGCGCTACGAGCACGAGAATCGTCGTCCGGCTCATCGCGCAATGCTCGCACACGCGCCCGATCGCCTCGGGGCGACGCGCAGCCGGGTAGACTCGCCCGCGCTTTGGATCTGCATGAATACCAGGGGAAGGAGCTCTTTCGGAGCTTCGGAATCCCTGTGTCGGAGGGGAGGCTCGCGACCACCCCTGACGAGGCGCGCGCTGCCGCGGAAGAGCTCGGCGAACCGGTCGTCGTCAAAGCGCAGATCCTCACGGGCGGGCGCGGAAAGGCCGGAGGCATCAAGCTCGCGGAGACGCCGGCGGAAGCTCAGGCTCGAGCCGCGGAGATTCTCGGCATGGACATCCGAGGCCATACAGTCGAGAAGGTGTGGGTGGAGCGGGCTTCGGACATAGCGCATGAGCACTACCTCTCGATCGCCTTCGATCGCAGCGCCAAGCGTCCGCTGTTCATGTTCACGACGCAGGGCGGGATGGACATCGAGGAGGTCGCGGCGTCGAGCCCGGACGCCCTCGTCCGGCTGCACGTGGATCCGCTCGAGGGCTTTCACCCCTGGCATGCGCGCCGGCTCGTGTATCAGGCCGGGGTCGAGGATCCGGCTGAGCAGAAACAGATCGTGGCAATCATCGGGAAGCTGTACGAGGCCTTCGTCGGCTGCGACGCGACGCTCTGCGAAATCAACCCACTCGTCGTGACGCCGGACGGCGAGGTTCGAGCGCTCGACTCGAAGTTCACCGTCGACGACAACGCCCTCTTCCGGCACCCGGACCTTGCCGAGATGCGCGACGTCGCGGCCACAGATCCGCTGGAGGCGCTCGCCCGCGAGAAGGGCGTCACGTACGTGAAACTCGCGGGCGATGTCGGGGTGCTGGGGAACGGAGCCGGATTGACGATGGCCACTGTGGATGTCGTGACCTTCGTCGGCGGCCGGCCTGCGGACTTCTGCGACCTCGGCGGTGGCGGCGACGCGCAGGGCGTCGTGGACGCGCTCGAGGTCATCGCGAAGGATCCGGACGTACGCTCGATCTTCTTCAATATCTTCGGGGGCATCACCCGCTGCGACGAGGTCGCTCGCGGAATCCTGCGGGCGCTCGGGCAGATGGGAATCGAGCACCCGATCGTCGTCCGCCTCGACGGGACGAACGCCGAGGAAGGACGCCGCCTCCTCCGCGAGGCGGACGCGACGAACGTGCACACCGAGGCGACGATGCTCGACGGCGCCCGGCGGGCCGTTGAACTGGCAGCGGCCGTCTAGCCATGGCCATCCTCGTCGACACCGAGACCAGGCTCGTCGTTCAGGGCTTGACGGGCTCCGAGGGCCGCTTCCACGGCCTTCGCAACCGGGAGCACGGAACCCAGGTGGTCGCGGGGGTGACCCCCGGCAAGGGCGGGCAGGACGTGGAGGGGATACCGATCTTCGACACGGTGGCAACGGCGGCGGCCGAGACCGGCGCGAACACCGCCATGGTCTTCGTGCCCGCGCCGTTCGCTGCCGATGCGATGTACGAGGCGATCGATGCCGGTGTGGAGACGATCATCTGCATCACGGAAGGAGTGCCCGTCCACGAGATGCTGCGAATCCATGCGTTTGTCGAGGCGCGTGGGGTCCGGCTGATCGGTCCTAACTGCCCTGGCGCGCTCTCACCCGGGAAGGCGAACGTGGGGATCATCCCCGCGGAGATCTTCCGGGAGGGAACGGTCGGGCTCGTGTCCCGTTCGGGCACGCTCACGTACCAGATCGGGCATGAGCTGACTCAGCTCGGCCTCGGCAACTCGACCATCGTCGGCATCGGCGGCGACCCGGTCGTCGGCTCGTCGTTCGTAGACATGCTCTCGCTCTTCGAGGCCGACCCGCAGACGGAGCAGATCGTCATGGTCGGCGAGATCGGCGGTGACGAGGAGGAGAAGGCCGCCGCGTTCATCGAGGCCGAGATGTCGAAGCCCGTCGTCGCGTACATCGCGGGTTTCACCGCGCCCCCCGGGAAGACGATGGGGCACGCGGGCGCGATCATCTCGGGCTCGGCCGGTACGGCCCAGGCCAAGAAGGACGCGCTGGAGGATCGAGGAATCCGCGTCGGGACGACTCCGACCGAGACTGCCGAGCTCGTCGCTGAGC